>JBDSKY010000396.1:0-6355 GCA_039916675.1 Bdellovibrionia bacterium | reverse complement strand
GGTCAACAGTACAAAGCGGCAAGGGTGTCATGCCTCCCTTTGCCTCAATTCTTAAAAAGCAGGACATTGCTGATATTCATAAATTCATACAGGATTTTCAATAAGGCTGGGACAAGTTATAACGCCGAATTTATTGGCCCCAGTTGACAATCGCTCCCTTGTGGTCCTTGGTATTTGACTTGCCAACCCGGCGGTTCTACCTGTACTTCTACATTGTCTGGACAGCCCGTCTTCATCGCTTTCTCGAGTATGCCATAGTGGTTGCTCCACTTAGTTTCACTGCGTATTTCAATGGCTTCGCTGGGCCCTCTAAAAGAATCTATGAAAAAGTTATCCCCGGCGCCGTTGAGGATGAAATACCAAAGACAATAAATGGGGATTCCTATTCGAGATAATGGTTTACCTTTCCACTTAAGATGGGGAACGAGTGAAAAACAAAGGAAGATTGCACCCGCACCTAGGACGAAGCTCGATCGGGCTCGACTGTCTTCAATGAAAACTAGGCTAGAGTAATAAAGGTTTCCCCAACCTCTCACCACCGAGCAGAGAATAATCGCGGATGACCAGGATAGGACGAAGGCGATTCCTAATCTTTTACTTTTTTCAAGTTTGAAGAAAAGGAAAGTTGTCGCAATCGCTGTGCTTAGGGCAATTACCCACGCTACGGGTTGAGCAGATTTTCCAACCACATGAGTCCAATGGGTTCCAAGAATGGGTTGTAATATCATTCCGTTCATTGTGCCAATGAACCATGCTTTCGCTACCTCAGGAATCGATGGCAATTGAGTAATGTACTGGGCATTGCCTGCTCTCGCCAGATAGTTCAGATAAATAAATACAAATTGAATAATTAGCAAGGCCAAATATCTTTGGAACTCAACGCTCGGAAGTTTTAGTGGAAAAATTTTAGTGGAAGTACGAGTCAGGTAGAGGCGATAAAGGAGTAGGGGAATCATGATTGACGTTTGTCCGGCACCGGCCATACAAGCAGCGGAAAATCCGATTTCCATCAGGCTTGGTTTCTGTCCTAATTTCTTTAAACAGATGATTCCCACATAGGCCGTCAGAACCCAACCTAGATTAGGAGTGTTGCCCAATATTTCATTTGTACCCGGTAAAAAAGCAAAAACGGTGCAGGCTAAAATTCGATGAAGGCGAGATGGGATAATAGCTTCATAATCCGCTTTTGAGAATTCGGAAAAAACTGCGGCGTAGATTACATAGCAGGTGCTCGTCAGGAGCAAGGGCCAAAGTTTCACCGGAAATAGCATCACGCACCAGCAGATGAATCTCTGGAGCGATTGATAGTACCCAAACTGCGCCTTGAAAATATCCATGAATCCGTGTTGGAGAATTCCTGATATATAGATGCTATCTTCAGCCCAAATCACGGGATCGAGGATCCGATTTGAGCTGCGCATAATTAAAATAATTAGTAAAAGCGCGAAGGTGATCCAATAATCGTAGCGATTAGTCTTGCGAAGGGTGGCTTGGTTGAGCATTGAGATTTTATATTATATGCACTAGGAGATTGAAACAGTTTTCGCTCCCTCGACCTACGCGATGGAGCACATGGTGGGAGAGTTCAAAGTCTAGGTTGTAAGCCCAAAGATATTCCCCTACACGTTTGATAATCACAGCATATTCTTCGGCCTTAAACTTGCGTTGCATCCTCTAAAAATTACCTTAAGATGGAAATCTTAACAAACTTAAATACTAGGTTAATTGGACTATTTTTTGACCTTAAATGCTTCATTAAGTCACGTAATCAAATATGACTGACTGGGTCAGTATTGCGTATAAGGCATGACTAACCGGGTAAAAGTTGCGCCTAAAAAGCATTAGGTGTAATTTGATCACTATCATCAGAAATAAGCTGTGTTGTTGATTAAAACTATCAACAAATGGTTTAATACTTGATTCAAAAAGCTTGACTCGTAATACTATCGCGAATCAAGGTGTAATAACGTTTACTCTTCCGTTATTTGGATCTGCGACGTAAAGGTATTTATTAGAAGGATCTATGGCCATCCCCGATGGATTATTAAACATCAGATCGTTTGTGCCTTTTGTAAAAACTCCACCTGTACACCAAGCAGTTTGAGCTGTATTAGCAACACAGGTCCCCGAACTTGTAGAAACAAATCCTAGTGCCCCCACGAAAGCTCCTGTCATCAGATTGTATTGAGTAATTCGATTGTTTCCCGCGTCAGATACGTATAAGAATCCACTTCTCAAATCTACTGACGCGTGAGTAGGGCCGGAAAACATTCCATCTCCTGTTCCTGAAGCAAAGGTCCCCCCGGTACACCACACTGCAGTAGACCCACTCAACGGGCAGGTTCCCGTCGTTGAAGTTACATTTCCAACAGCTCCGACAAATAGACCGGTAAGTTCACTAAATTTTTGAACCCGGTTATTTCCATTATCCACTATGTAGAGAGCTCCGTTACTTGCATCTAAAGTCACACCAATTGGATTATTTAACATTCCGTCGCCTTCCCCAGCTGTGAAAGTGCCTCCCGTGCACCATCCCAATGTTGCGCCGGAAGCTGGACAAGATCCACTTGTTGCTGATACTTTTCCAACGGCTCCTAAAAAGGCTCCGGTCGCAAGATTAAATTTAGCCACACGTGCATTGCCATTATCTGCAACAAAAAGGAATCCATTGGGGAGATCAACTTCAATTCCTTTAGGATTATTTAACATGCCGTCACCTGCACCCGGTGCAAATGCTCCACCGGTGCACCAGCCTGTGGTTGCTCCGCTGCTTATGCAGGTACCGGTGCTGGACGTAACGCGGCCTATAGCCCCAACAAAAGCTCCATTTGAAAGATTATATTTATTAATCCGGTGATTGCCAGAGTCTGACACATAAAAAAATCCGTTTGCCCAGTCGACTTTAATAGAGCTGGGTCTTGATAACATTCCGTCGCCTGCCCCGCTGATAAACGTTCCCCCCGTGCACCAAGTCGATGCAGCTGCGCCGCTAGGACAGGTACCAACGCTAGTGGACGTTAATCCAATAGCACCGGAAAATACACCGCGTAGAAGTGAAAAATTTTGAATTCTATTATTATTGCTATCAGCAACTAATAAACTCCCATTGGAAAAGTCTATTGCCACGTCCTGAGGATAGCTAAGCAGACCATCGCCTCCGCCTGCAGCTACCTTCACGGCCGGCCGTACTTTCACAGTTGCTTTCGACCAACTCTTAGTAGCAGTAAGCCTTCCACCGTTGGCACCACCATAGGCACCCGTCGTAAGATTATATTTTAATAGCCTACCGTTTCCTGAATCTCCAACATACAAAACGTTATTTGTGAGATCCACAACAAGTCCGCTGGGACTTTTCATCATCCCATCGAGAGAGCCAGACGAAAAGCTCCCGCCAGTACACCAAACCGAGGAGGCGGACCCACTGGGGCAGGACCCGGTGCTTGCGCCTTCTGCATAACCTATTGAACCTACAAATGCACCTGTATCTAGGTTAAACTTTTGAACCCGATGATTTCCTGTATCTGCCACCAACAGCAATCTACGAGAACTAGTATCTATCGCTAATGCTTTCGGATTGTTAAAGGCTCCATCCACAGAGCCTGATGCAAAATTGCCTCCCGTACACCATCCGGTGGTTACACCTGAAGGAGGACAGCTTCCGCTTGATCCCGTTACTTTTCCAATGGCTCCTATAAATGCTCCAGTATTGAGACTGAATGTTTCTATCCGATGATTCAAAGAATCAGCAATATATAGTGTAGCAGTACTTACATCAATCGCTATTCCTGCAGGACTATTAAGGGCTCCGTCGGTCGTCCCGGTGGTGAAAATTCCTCCTGTGCACCAACCCGTTGTTACACCCGATGACGGACAGGTCCCAGTTGAACCGCTGACGGCACCAATGGCACCAACAAAAGCGCCGCTAATCAGAACAAAACTTTCTATTCTGTTATTTGCTGTATCAACGACGTAAAAAGTTCCGTGCATCGCATCCAAGACGATGGAGTTCTTATCTGCAAAGCCCCCATCAGCCGAACTTGTAATAAAGCGTCCGCCCGTACACCAAGTCGTGGATACTCCGCTGGAAGGGCACGTCCCTGTGGTGCCGTTCAAAGCTCCCATGGCACCCACAAATGCTCCAGTGAGTAGATCGTATTTGGTCACACGATAATTTTGATTGTCGCTAACATAAAAAAAGTTTCTTTGTAAATCCAGTGCGATACTTCCTGGCCTTGAAAATGCCCCATCTCCCATAGATCCCCGAAAAAGCCCGCCGTAACACCAGGTAGGGGGCACACCTACACTAGGACAGTTGCCCCAGTTGGAAATTACGTTCCCAAGGGCACCCACAAATTCCCCGGTTGTTAAATCTAGTTTTACAATTTCATTATTCGCAGGATCTGGAACATACAAAAATCCATGAATTCCATCAATCGCGGGACTCTGTGGAAAAGAAAACAGGCTATCGCCCGATGACGAGGCAAAAAAACCTCCAGTGGAAAAAGCATTCGTAGCCGTTACGGTTGCTCCTATCCAAGCGCCATTGGATACTTTATAGAGAGATGGGGCAGGAGCAGCATTCTTCTGAATCTCGGATTCAAAACAGCCGAAGAAAAAAATAAGGAAACATGAAAACGTAAAGGCCTTGGCCTTTAACTTTCCATTTAATCTATATTTTTCTGATTCGTGTACCTTCATAGTCCTTTTATTTCACCCATCGAATGCCAAATTCGAAAGCCGTAAAAGTTTCGTTAAAAACTCCCTCTTTCTCTTTTGCTTTATCCAACCAAAATCCCAATAGAATGCCCATATTTTCTCGGATCCAATAGTTAATATCCGCCGATACAAATACTTTATCGATGCCACTTGAAATCCCAAAAAAAACATCCGATCCCACTTCAAGACGTGATCCAAATACGAGCCGGCCACGCCCTCCGTAAAACAACCCATTGTAGCTCTTAATAAAATCTAAACCCGTTGCAGAAGTCGTATTGGTATAATTTTCGATCCCTACCATTGGGACTAAAAAGGGAGTCGCGGAGAATATCTTTGGAAATTCCAAAATTCTTCCTGCGGCGACAGAAATCCATGTAGGATCATAAGTAACTGGGCTTAAACTAAATATAGCGGTTCTATAAAATGCTTCCATTGTCCAGTTCTGATACCAGGCTCCTGCTCCCATACGTCCCGATATTAATTGCTGTGTGGGAAGGCTCGAAGTAGCTGACATGTAATCTGGAAAGTTGGAGTTCACTAAACTTAAGCCTCCTTGCAGCCAAAGACCATGAGGTTGCCGGTATCGAAATCCTTGCGTAAAAATGCCGAGTGCTTGAATATCTTCCTCTAACAAATACACGTTAAGATCATATCGAACTAGGGAATCATCCGGCCCTACTGCTAGGAGATCCAAGGTTTGATTTCGATTTCGAATATCCATTTCCACATTGAATTCAGTCTTTAAGTTTTGAACTGTACTATTTAACGATTGATTATTGGAGTAAACTAAAACACCGTCTTTCGCTTTCATGGGAACTTTTAACAAATAGCGCATCGAATCCAGAAAATCTGCGGGCAGGGCTTCTACAAAATTCACTTCATCACTAAATCGGGTGTTCAACAGAACTTTGGTTTTATCCACCTTTTCGTAGGTTCTCGAAATAAGTTCTACCTTGAATTTTACTCTTCTATTTTTTTCAGAATCAAAAACAGGCAACGGGTCATTGAGAATTGTTCGATCAGTGGATGTTATACGTCGATCGGAACCACACCCAGAATATTGTAAGAACAGCGGCAGATTTTTGAGGCTTGAGTCACCATCTAAAATCTTCTTTGCTAACTCTTTCGCTTGATCTTCATGTTTCATCTGCCTTTGCAAAATAAATTCTTCAATTAAATACGATCGATTTGTGGGGACTAGCTTTTCCGCAAGTTGAAGCTCCTTTAAGCTTTTCTCTAAATCTTGTTTTGCTCCGGCCTCTCGATAGAACCTTGAAGCATCAGAATGAAGGCGGTCGTTCTGCGGATCAGCATTAAGCTGAGCTAGGAGATCGACCTCTGCCTCGTCTTTGATCCCTAACCTGGCTTTCGCTTGGACCAGATATTCACCCATGAGCTTCGCTTCTTGCCTTGTAGTTTTATCAAAATTTTGACTCAAGTTAGTTTTTAATAATTCCATCTGCTGAATTTCTGTCTCAGGACTCAGAACCTTTGGAGCCGGTGTTGGTGTTGGTGTTGGTGTTGGTGTTGGTGTTGGTGTTGGTGTTGGTGTTGGTGTTGGTGCTGATATAGACGCATTCACGCCGGGTGAAGCACCGAAGGCCTGGTCGCTAATACTCGAAGTGCCGGCCTCATTTAC
>JBDSKY010000395.1:0-5096 GCA_039916675.1 Bdellovibrionia bacterium | reverse complement strand
GAACGCGAAGCAGTAGCGTATTTGCCTGATGGTAGCACTTATTTTTTTGGGGGTGAAAGCAGGCTGACCGTGACGGGCCGCGGAATCTATGCATGGTATTTAAGAGAGGCTCGGAGTGCTAAAGGTGAAGTGGCCGTCTATTATTATTTTAGCGATGAGAACCGGCTTTATTTGGACCGTATTGAATACGGAGGAATGCAGTCTACTCCAGAATACCAAATTAAACTCATATACATTGATAAAAGGAATGATCAAACCGGGTTTGCTTTTCTCGACTATAGATCCTCAGATCGTCAATTACTCAGACTAAGAATTGCCCAGGTGAGTTTAAAAGTTATAGGCGGTGGTGGGCATTCAAATGAGTTCGGACCGGAGAGGTACCGTTACGAATTTAGTTATCTGGATGATCCTCACGGTGCGGCTTTTACGCTTAGTAAATTAGTTAAAGTCTATGCTTCTGGCGAAAGCGAACCTCCTAAAGTATTACAATATCACTCTCATGACGAACTGCTAGAGACGAGCAAGTGGCATCCACTTACTAAACTCGACAAGTTCTCTGCCCAGTTCCCAGGAGGTGCACAGTATTCACTTTTGAGTAGTAGCGCCTTCACTCCGATAGATTTGGATAACAATGGGCTTATGGGTTTTGAATACCCTAGCAAGAAATTCACAGCTTATAGGCAACTTCCGGATGCCTTCGAGACTATCCCTTTGTCTGAGCCAAGCAAACATGAGCTTCTTTGCCGCATGGGTAAAAACTCAAGATCAGTTATGCGTCTGAGGGGGCCAGGAAGTCCGTTGGAAGTGGTAGTTTTTAAGAAGCTTTCTAGTTCAAATAAAACAGAAATGTTAATCTGCGATCGTGAAGGAAATCTTTCGAATACGATTGTTCTTCAAGGATCAGCGGGGAAAAATGTGCTTGGCTTCAGTCCTAAAACTAGATTTGCGGATTTAAATCATACGGGCAAGCCGGACCTGATTTTCAGTAACGCGGGTTCCTTGTATATATATAAAAATATCTCTACCCCCGAGCAAACTCAGTTTGAGGCCACTCAGACAGTGGTTGAGTTTGCAAAAAAGAGCCATCCAATTACAGATCCTATGTCGCATCTAGCTTTTTTTATGCAGGACGTGAATGGAGACGGAATATTAGATCTCATTTTACAGCTGGGCAGTGGCTTCTGCATCTATTACGGGAAAGGGATCTATGAATTTGATCCCAATTTCAAATACGTTTATTTAGAAAACGAGTCGAAGACTAGAATTCCGCCTAAGGATCTTGAGGTTATATTTCAGGACTTAAACGGTGACGGTATTTCAGAGGTATTGGCGAAGTCAGCCGCAGGAGTTAAGATCTTTAATTGGACGGGTGAGTATTATAAAGAGATCAAGCCGCCCATCGTCAGGGACTTTCATAATGAAAAGTTTTCAAAGACTCTAAGTAATCTCTCCGTTGCCGATTACTCTGGTAGTGGCAATATTCAGGTTACGGCTGCAAGCTTGAAAGGGTATTTCTCAGCGGAGTTAACCAAGCCATCAACTGGGCTTTTAAAGTCTATTGATGATGGGAAAGGGAATGTACTCCAGATAGAATATAAGAGGCCTGATCCAAATGCCGGGCTGCCCGGTAGAAGCCCAGTCATCGCGCAGCTTCAAGTAAAAACTACAGGCAAGGATTCCAAGACCACTCACTATAACTTTCATGATCCCATGATAAGTAAGAAAACCGGGGGTTTGTTGGGTTATGGGACGGTAGAAGTATTAGCGAAGAATCGAAATGTTATAGATAAATTTTTTCATGGCGATGACGTAGGTACTTTGGCGGAATCAAGTCGCGAGTTCGATACGCGTCAAAAGGACATTCAAAAGCTTTCCCATACAACCTATGAAGATCGTATTTTCCGAGGGATTCCTTATAAGCGAGTCCTGGCTGAAGCCCAGGGCCTGGTTACGGACGGAAATGGTAGCCAAGGCCAAGTCGGGATCGGTAAGAAGAAGGAGTTTAGTCAATATCAGGACGAATTCTGTCCAAGCTTTGTTACGGAAACCTCCACGGGGGGGCATTTAACTCGCAAGATTGTATATGAACACGCGGCAGCGTTCCCTGAGAACCTTACCTGCTTTGAAAAAAGCTTGGAGTTAACCGGGCATCACGATGACAGTTCCAAGAATTTTAGTCATTCTATTATTATCGAGAGAGAGACTCACGGATTGCCTATTAGAATTTACAAGGGTTCGCAGGGCGGCAATCGACTGGCCCAATCGGTTCAGTACAATGCTGAACTGAAACCAATCGCTATAACGGAGACGGGTAAGGGTACTACCCAATATCAGTATGACACCCATCACCGATTGATGCAGGTACAGCAGCCTGATGGCGTGGTGGCGACCGTAGAGGCCTTTGCGGCGTTAATAGATACGCCTCTGGCGATCTCAACGAAGAGAGGCCAAGGCTCGGCCACCTTACTTCAAAGTTACGCTTATGATGGGTTAGAGCGCTTGCTGAGTCAATGGCGTAATTTATTTCAAGGAGCATCTTCGCAAACTCCCGAGGTTCACTTTCAGTATCAGTATGCAAACTTGACTCATCCTGGTTGGGTATCTACTCAGATGAACGTCTTTAGTCAGCATGAGTTTGCAGGGACCTCTCATGAGGTGTCCCTACAGTCAGGAACGGGCGAAAAGCTGGGAACGGCCCACGCGACTGACAGTGGTTGGGTGATCAAGGGCCTGACACATCAAGCTCCGGATGATTTCGCTACGAGGGAATGGGGACCTAAAGTGAACCCGGGTGATATTCAAAAGCTCAGTATCACCGAGCTCAATCATGGGGGAGTTCAAGTTGAAGAGGAAGCCGTAAGCGCTTTAGGCTTCCCTGTTTTCCAACAACAAGCATATCAAGCCGGCATTCAAGGTGAGATCGCGACGAATTCCAAGCTAACTCAATCGCTGCTGGCTCTGTCCCATCTAGAGAATCACCAATTTAGCACCATGGAAGAACATGATTTCGAAGGCAATAAATGGACCTATAAAGATGAGTCGGGAGCATTGACCCGATATGAATACGATGCTCTCAATCGTTTTACCGGGGTGACCCTGCCTTTAGATTCTCAGAGCCATGGGAATACAGCACACGTGAGCTATGACGCTGAAGGTAAAGTCTTGGCGGTTAAGCGTGCAGGGATCGGTAAAATCGACAACGCGTACGATCCGGTGAGTGGACTTCTTATCTCCAAGGTCTTTTACAACACAGACGGCAGTCCTGATTATCAATTGAAACTGAGTTACGACTCAATCGGTCGGATGGTTAAGCAACGTTTTTCCAAATTAGGAACGGCTGCTGCTCCCTTTTCTTTGGATTCGTTGAAGTCCTTGTTTGCATCGCACGCTGCTACTTCCTCAGCGGACTCTACGCCGACAGGTAGTGACACTGAGGTGCCTGCATCTGAGGAATATGAATTATTTTATGATGGTCATCAACCTAATGGGAGTCAGGTTCAGGGGCAGCTCGGGTTCCTAACTGGAGTCAAAGGTCCGAAGTACACGCAGACAATGCAATACACGTTAGATGGGAATATCAAAGTTAGAGATACTCTAGTGCTGGGTGCAAAACCAATTAGGGAAGAGATGGCTTATTATTCAGATGGGACTCTCTTTACGCGGACGATTGAACAAGAGGGCCATGAGAAGAGCCAATTTACTTACTTAAAGGATCGATTGGGCAGGATGAACACAATTAAGTTAGGTACTGCCACCATTGCACACGTTAAATACAATGCTCTTCAGAAGATCGGCTCAATCCACTTTAGTGACACTCATTATAACTTTGAGTATGATACTTCGACGGGGCGATTATTGGGCTTTGGTCCGCACAATTGGAGCTTTAATAACCGGGGTCTAATTTCAAATGAGACTAATGTTATCGGAAGTTCTAGCGTGAGCAGGGCTTATCAGTATTCAGCATCTCGCGAATTGACCTCTGATCAGCAAGGTTCTGCGGCAAATAAGTATTCTTACTCCACTACTAGTCTGATTACTGGCTTTGTGGAAGGGGGGGATGTGGAGTCGAAAATTAATCTCATTTCGTCTCCCAATAATGCTGTTGAGGTTAAGACCAAAGACCTTTCATTAAGTTATGGGATTGATTTGGCTGGGAGAGTTACTCAAGCCCCCGTTGGTAAGATGATATATGGACCTAATGGAAGGTTGGAATACCTTAAGGCTGGGGAGAAAAAAATTAGATACGGTTATGATCAGGATGGAGTGCGCTTGGTCAAAATGGTGGATGATCATGTTAAGGAAATTTATTTGGGGGATTATGTGATTTCAGACGCTGGGATTATTAGTTCGGTTAAGATTGGTGGTGTTGCTGTTGGTGTTGTTAAGGGAAATCATTTTAAACGGATTAACTTTGATGTTCGTGGCACTGCTTTAGAGGACGATACTCATGCAGATAGTGGCGTTATGGCTTACGGTGCTCGATCAGGTCATAGGATTTTCGAGTCGCCGGTTATTGATTACGCAGCTGTTGGTTATGATCCGGATCTTAAGGCTTACCGTATGGAGGCGAGGGATTATGATCCTGTGCTAAAGCGATTTTTGACTCCTGACTCACTTTTTCTCGAAGATCCAGGACTTTGTGTTCATAGTTCCAAAGAGTGCAATTTATATGGTTATGCAGGGGGCAATCCAGTTAGTTTTGTGGATCCTACAGGGAAATACGCTCATATAGTTGCGGGGGCTATGTTTGGAGCAGCAGCTTCAGGAGTAAGTGTTTATGTCGCTGGAGCAAGAGGCAACGATCTAATTTCTGCAACGACTACAGGAGCTATAGCTGGGGCTGCAGCAGCAAGTGGTGGGGCCGCTTTGGCAGCGGGTGTTTCTTTTATTGCAAATGGAGCGTCTCAAATGTTTGTCGAAGGAAAATCAGTAGAAAACTTGAACATATCTAGCATGGTTGTCTCTGGAGCAGCTGGAGCTTTAGGCGCGGGGGTTGGAAGTATGGCTGGAAACGTGGCTTCCAAATCTATGTCGGGATTGCTTCAATATGAAGCTAGTGCTGCATTTTCGGTCGGTGTCGAGACTACAGCATCTAA
>JBDSKY010000394.1:0-8213 GCA_039916675.1 Bdellovibrionia bacterium | reverse complement strand
GGGTAATGGTGAGCTATTATTTACTTCGCGGGCCTGTAGAAAAGGAATTAAGGCGTCTTGATATTTTCCCTGCTGAATTAGCTTTTCTCCTTCACCCAGAAAATAATACATTTTCGCTATCTGTTTCACGTCTTCTTGAGAATCACCACCCTTTGCGCGAAGGGTATAAAGCTCTAAAAGATAATCATGATTTTCTGGATCAATGGCTACTGCTTTCTCCATGTCGCCAAGAGCGACCTTCCATCGTTGATTCAGCTCTGAGAACAACGCATGAAAGTAGTAGGTCAATCCCAGGTCTCTAGGCGTCAAATAATTAATATGTGAGATGAGAAACTCAATGTGAGATTGAGCATTTTTTAAGGTCCCTTGCTTATACAATAGCTGCGAAACTCTAAGGTGAGATTTGGCATGTCCCGGATTAAATTCAATTGCCTTTGAATATTCCTTCATCGCTGAATCTACTTCATTAAGGGCCTCGGCAACTTGCCCACGTAAATAATAGATCTTACTGCTGAAAATCTTATCCTCAGGGATCAGACCCAGATATTTTGCAGCTGATGCATTGTCCCCTCTCCCATAAAATGCCAACGCCAGGTAATAGAACATTTCGACACCAAAGGATGGATGCGCTTTGGTATATTCAACGATCCGATTTTGAGCCGCTTCTGCTTTATTCACCACCAGATAAAATTCGACGTCCGCAATTACTGTCTCCGCCAGGTCCACGTTTTTTGCCCGTGACATATCGATTAAAGTCGACAGCACGGAAAAATAGTTTGCATCTTTATTGGAAGAATCTATTAAGTTAATGTAACTCGACGCAAGCATGGCGAGTGCTTTGACGTTGGAAAGGTCGTAGGAAATCGCCTCTCTTAATTTATCAGCAGCTGTTCGATATCCTAGCGTAGTATCTGCGACATAAGCAGCCATGGCTGCTCCATAAAGCTGATTGCTTTTACTAGGATCCGGGGGCCCCTCATTCGCTGAAGGCAGTTGTGGACGAACGACTTCAAATTGTTTTACAGGTTTTTTGGGCGGCTCCTCTAAAAGAGCTTGATAGCCAATGACTCCTAATACTCCCACCAAAAAAAGTTTAGAGAGGTTTTGTCTAAGACTTTTTTTTGGCTTTTCCTTAGTTTTAGTAGATTCAGAAGATCGTTGAAATACAACTGTCCTCTCTTCAGCGAGTTTTTTCTGCTTAGCGTTAATTTCAGCGCTCGTTTCAAACGAAAGCTGAACAGATTTACTTGGATCAGGAGTTTGGATAATGGGCTCTGACTGAGAAAACTCTACAGGAGGGGCTATTTCCTCTACCCTTGTCTTATCATCGTTGTCATCCATCTGACCGATCATCGTTCGATCATCTTGATCGGCAGAATCCAATTGCGGTGGTGTGTGTGGCGCATTGGTTTCAACTTCCAAGGCATCTGCTTCATGGAGCAACACTTGTGTAGCCCCAGGCAATGCGTCCGGAGGATAGGCTCCCTGACGCCCCAAGATCGGCTGATAGCCACTAGGGTTTACCTCAGGTGAATCTTTATTAAGTTCACCAGAAATATGTGCAACCAAAAGTTCAGCAATCTCTGGGATCTGATTAATATCTACCCATTCACCATCGGGATAGATGCGGCCGACCTCTTTACCGATAATCTGATTTTTTAATATAAGTAGCTTTACGCGCTCCAGGTCCAACGGACCTAAAACTCTGCCGGAAAGTAACTTGATTTTATATGTTCGACCTAATCCTTGGTCTGTGAGGGCCATCCTCACCATCCTTTTTTAACTGGCTGCAATTTTAACTGGTTGCAGTCCGATTGAGACTTTTTTCGCAATATTAAATATTTTCGCAGGAAGTATGCCTATTTGCAAAGTAAGAATTACCATCGCGATGACTGCTATCCCTGAACCTAAAGACACACGCAATACAGGAGGGCTTCCAACGGGATCTCTTAAGTACATATAAACTAGAACTCTCAAATAATAATACACCGATACGGCACTACAAAGTACACTAATGATAACCAAAGGAATCTCACCGGCTTGCACTGCGGAATAAAACAAAAGGTACTTAGCTGCAAATCCACCCGTTGGTGGAATTCCAGCCATAGAAAACAGAAAAACTGCCAACGAAAAGGCAAGCCAAGGCTGCCTTCGAGATAATCCGGAAAGGTCATGAAGGTTTAATCCTCCTTCATCCCGTGCTGCAATCAGTGTCAGAACTACGAATGCGCCCAAATTCATGATTCCATAAACCACGACATAAAGGACCGCTGGAGCATAACCCATTTCGCTCTTAGCTCCTGCGACAATCCCCACCATGAGATATCCCGTGTGAGCAATAGATGAATAAGCCAACATTCTTTTCAAATTAGTTTGACTGAGCGCTATAAAATTGCCGATTACCATTGTCAGTACGGCTGAACCCCACATAACGTTGTGAATATGTTCATGAAATAAAGACGACAACCCACTGCCATAACCCATTCCTACAAAGACACGAATAAAAGTAGCAAAAGCAGCGGCCTTCAGGCCCGTCGTCATAAACCCAGTGATTGGAACAGGTGCTCCTTCATACACATCTGGCATCCACATATGAAAAGGCGCAGCGGCAACTTTGAATAAAAATCCAAATAAAACTAACGCTGCTCCGAGAACAAAAATCGGGCTCATGCTTTCTGGGTGAGACTGAGCGAAATCAAATATGGTCTTAATACCAGTGGCTCCTGTAGTACCGTACAGTAAAGCAGTCCCATAAAGGAGCACGGCCGAGGCTGTGGAACCCAAAATGAAGTATTTCATGGCGGCTTCATTTGACCTACGGTCAGCGCGACGAAAACCTACAAGAATGTAAATGGCAAGCGACATGAGTTCCAAAGCAATAAACAGAACGATCAAGTCCAAAGAAGATGCCATCAGCATCATCCCTAAAGCAGCAAACACCACTAATACGTAATACTCAGGATGCTGAAGAAGTTCTTTATCCAAGTATCTAAAGGAAGCTAAAAGCGTAATGAGAGCTGAACCTAAAAAAACAATATTAAAAAAGTTCGAGTACGAATCAGAAATCATCATTCCATTAAAGAGCGTCAAACTTTCATGATCGATAAGTCCAAAAGAAAGGAATATTCCGACAAGGCAGGTTGCTAATGATACTAAGAATACCGGCCATTTCGGACTCACAATTCGAAGCACGCTTGCCAAAATAGCCAGTATGGCACCACCAAAAACTGCAATATACGGCATTAGCACTTGGATTTGCTCTTGGCTAAGACTCAAAAGTTCTGGACGTATCGTCTTAAGGGCTTCCATTTCTAATATTTCCTTTTCTAATTCCCTTTAATTAAAGCGACGGCAGAGACTGAGTCACTATTCTCAGCGACAGGGTTCGCCAAAACACTCGAGCTTCGGACTATTAAACGATGAATGGAGGGCTCTAGCTTTTCGAAGAAAAAGTTAGGAAAAATCCCCATTCCAAAAATTGCCACAACTAGAGGAGCCAAAACCAACAGCTCCCGAAAATTCAGATCTTTCAGTTTCTGATTTTGTTCATCTTTCAGCGGCCCAAACATTACTCTTTGAAACATCCATAACATATAGATAGCCCCAAAGATTACACCTAGAGTCGCAATAGCAGTTAGAATTGGACTGGTCTTCCAAGCGCCTAATAAAATCAAAAACTCACCTACGAACCCATTGGTCCCTGGAAGAGCAATTGAGGAAAGTGTGGCAATCATGAAAATCACTGCAAACAAAGGCATCACTTTCGTAATTCCTCCAAATGCGGATATTTCACGCGTATGCCGTCGTTCATAGATCATTCCTACCAACAGAAACAACGCGCCGGTCGAAATACCATGATTCAACATCTGATAATAAGACCCTGTTACCGCGATTTCGTTGAGTGAAAACAGTCCAACGATTACGTATCCCATATGACTAACGGACGAATACGCCACTAGTTTTTTTATATCGGGCTGCACCATCGCTACCCAGGCCCCATATATGATAGCCACCGTCCCCAGTGTCATAAATGGAATTTGAAAATAAAGGACCGCTTGGGGAAAAAGAGGGAACCCAAATCGTATAAAGCCATAGCCACCCATTTTCAGCAATACTGCGGCCAGGATTACACTTCCTGCTGTAGGCGCTTGAACGTGGGCATCGGGCAACCAGGTATGGAATGGGAAGAGTGGAACCTTGATTGCAAAAGCTAGAGCAAAAGCGAGAAAAAGAATATTTTGCGTACTCCAAAATCCGCCACCACTGGCAAGCTGCAACTTATAGAGTTCGGTAATTTGGGTCGAATAGGCTCCGAATTGAACTTTATGTTGAAAGGCCAAGTAGAAAATCGCAACCAACATCAGCAACGAACCGACCAGAGTATATAAGAAAAATTTCATCGCCGCATAAACGCGGTCTTTACCACCCCAGATACCAATTAAAAAATACATAGGAATGAGCATGGCTTCCCAGAAAATGTAAAAGAGAAACATATCCAGGGATACGAATGCGCCCAACATGCCGGTTTCTAGAGCTAAAAGAAGAAAGTAATATTCTCGAACCCTAGTTTCAATTGCACTGAAAGAAGAGAGGACGGCGATTGGCATCAGAAAGGTCGTTAATAAAATTAGCCAAAGACTAATTCCATCAAGCCCTACAGAATAGGATGTTCCGAGATCTGGGATCCAATCCAACTTCTCCGTCAGCTGAAAATCTGCTCCATTGGGAAGATATCGGAAATAAATTAAGCTAGATAAACCTAAAGTGACTAATGTCCCAGCAAGTGTCCAAGTCTGTAAAGCCACTCGGCCCGGCTTGCTCTTCGAAGGTATTAATAAACCCAGCACCCCCCAAACAAAAGGGAGAAAAACTATTTTTGACAGAAGACTGGAATCAAACCCATCCATAAATTAAATACCCCGCGATAGCTAGAATACCCAAGAGAAGTGCTAGAGCATAAACTTGAATGGCCCCCGTGTGCGCAACTCGTGCAGTTTCGCCAGTCCAAGTTGATACTCGTCCAAAACTAAGAACTAATCGATCAATAATTCCAACATCCACTACGGTCCAAAGAAGTTCTGAAATCTTTCTGATCGGGCGAATGATTAAGCCTTCATAAAGCTCGTCGATATACCATTTGTTCTCTAACAAACGATGGACCGGACTTAATTTCTTAGTAAGTTCATTTACCGCTGGTAAATTGCGATAAAGTTTAAGGGCGCCAAAAACCCCAATGGTTGCGCCGGCTACACTGACCGCCATGAGCAGCCATTCCATACCAGCTGCTACATTCCCAGTTGCTTCATGAGTGGGAATTAAGGGCTCTAGCCAATGCTCAAGCCAGCTCAAATGGGGAATACCGATGAATCCGCCAAAAGCACTCAGAAAGGCTAAAACCATCAAGGGTACTACCATGGAAAAAGGGGACTCATGAACATGTATAGCTCCGTGAGCGTGATCCTGTTTGTGCCCATGACCGTCGTCATGCTTATGTCCCTGTTGTTGATGAGTGGCAGCTTTAAAGCGGGACTCACCTAAGAAAGTGAGATAAAATAAGCGAGTCATATAAAAAGCCGTCATTACCGCAGTCATCGCCCCAAGTGCCCATAGAAAAACTGACCCATGCGGAGAGCTGTAGGCTTGCCACAGAATCTCGTCTTTAGAGAAGAATCCTGAAAAAGGAGGAATTCCACAAATCGCCAACCAACCGATCGCGAAAGTTAAAAAGGTTCGCGGCATCTTCGACTTTAAGCCGCCCATCTTCAAGATATTCTGCTCCTCATGCATCCCGTGAATCACGCTTCCTGCTCCAAGGAATAGAAGCGCTTTAAAAAAAGCATGGGTAATGACGTGAAAAACACCTGCAGAATAAGCTCCCACTCCACAGCCTAGAAACATATATCCTAATTGAGAAACAGTGGAATAAGCCAAAACCTTCTTTATATCTGTTTGAACCACCGCAATAGTGGCCGCGAAGAATGCCGTTACCGCTCCGACTGTGGCCACTACACTCAAAGCAGTTGGAGATAGAGAATAAAGAAAATTCAGTCTCGAAACCATATAAATTCCAGACGTCACCATGGTGGCAGCGTGAATCAATGCCGATACCGGAGTAGGGCCAGCCATCGCATCAGGCAACCATACGTAAAGAGGAATCTGGGCAGACTTACCCATACAACCGACAAAAAGCAGTAGGCAAATTGCAGTTATAGTACTCCCATCCACTCCAGGGGGAAGTGCGCCATGAACAAACAACGTTTTTAAAGCCTCGAAATCTAAAGTCCCAAAAGTAGCAAAAATGAGAAACATTCCTAAGAGGAATCCAAAGTCGCCCACTCGATTTACAACAAAGGCCTTTTTTCCTGCCTTGGCTTTCTCCTCATCCTGATACCAGTACCCAATAAGCAAATAACTGCAGAGCCCTACACCTTCCCAACCTAAAAATAAAATAGGAAGTGACCCACCAATAACCAACATGAGCATCGCGAAACAAAATAGATTTAAATAGCTAAAAAACTTTCCGGGTGTTTCATCGTGGCTCATATACCCAATGGAATAGATATGAATTAAGGTTCCAACTCCAGTTATGACTAAGGTAAACAGAGTCGACAGCGAGTCTAAACGAAAAACCATGTCTAATTTGAAGTTCCCAATGGAAATCCAAGGATAAATTACCTGTTCAATCGCCCGATGTTCAGCATCCATTCCCAACAGCTGGGAAAAAAGAATGCTCGACACGACAAAAGATAGAAAGATTGCGATTGTTGCAATCACCCCGGTTATTTGAGCTCCTGCTTTCCTGCGACCTGCAGGTGCTTGCCCAAAGGCATACCAGGTACCATTTATTAAAAACCCGATTAACGGAAATAGCGGAATTAGGGCAAGCATACGAGTCACTCCCTCAACAACTGAATTTGGTCTGTATCTACACTCTTCAGAGTACGAAACATTGTAATCAAGATCCCTAGACCGACTGCTGATTCAGCCGCCGCTACAGTAATAATAAAGAAGACCGCCATCTGGCCTCCCATATGATGAAGCTGTTTAGAGAAAGTAACAAATGTTAGATTTACCGCATTCAGCATCAATTCGATGCACATAAATACGATCAAAATGTTTCGCCGAATTAGCACACCTGCAAAGCCGATAAAAAAGATCACGGCACAGAACGAAAGCACTACCCAAGGTTCAACTGTTGTACTCATGTCTTAAGAATCCCCTGCTTTCGCTTTGCAAGAGCTACTGCCCCAACTATGGCGGAAAGCAATAATACGGAAGTTAATTCAAACGGCAGAATGTATTCAGAAAATAGAAGCTCGGAAAGTACTTGTGTATTTCCACCTGCTGCCTCAATCCTTTCAGGTGTGAAATCAGCAGTTGGCGAAGCCAAATGCCCATTCTTAAATGACCAGACGAAAAGGCCTAATACCGCCAGACACAAGACTCCCGAAAGAAACCTTACTAAAATATGGGACCGTCCCAAATCAAAAGAAGGAACATCTGCATTCAAAAGCATAATAACAAAAATAAAAAGCACCATAATCGCGCCGGCATAAACAAATATCTGGAGAGCGGCGACTAGATGCGCATCTAACAAAGCATAAATTCCTGCAAAAGCGAAAAACGTTAAAACTAGACTAAATGCACTTGCTACCGGATTCGTTTTTAAAACCACTGCCAACGAGCAAGCTATGGCAAGCCCAGCAAAAAAATAGAAGAAAATTGGAGAGATGTCCATTACTTGCTCCCCCGCTGTTCGAGTAGGAACGACTTATCATATACTTCTCGAGTCGTTGTACTCATTTCATAAATTGTACTTAGCTTGATTGCATCTTTAGGGCAGGCCTCTTCGCACATTCCACAGAAACAACAGCGCAATACATCGATTTCGAATTTGACCGGATATTTTTCTTTATCCGCTCGCTCACCGGCCTCAATATGTATGCACTCTGCGGGACAAACAGTTGGACACAGCATGCAGGCAGTGCAATTTTCCACTCCATTCGTGGCCTTGATGTAGTGAACGCCTCGAAAACGTTCAGAATAGTTTCTGCGCTCTTCCGGGTATTGAATGGTGACCTTTGGAGCAAAGAAAAAATTCTTAATCGTAATCCAAAGACCGTTGATAATCTCAATGAGGTAAAGCTCTTGCAGCCAGCCTTTTTTCTTATTTAGCAGCATAAATTAAATCCACCCATAATAGATAAAGACCC
>JBDSKY010000393.1:0-4814 GCA_039916675.1 Bdellovibrionia bacterium | reverse complement strand
CTTTCGCCTGGCTAATTTGGTAAGAGATCGCGATTGGCTCCTTAAGGCCCGAGATGACGCCATGGCTATCATTGATGAAGACTCTGAGCTGGCTCTTCCTAAACATGAAGAATTTAGGAGGTATTTCAGCCGAGAAGGTGGAGCTCAATATAATAGGCTCAAAACTTCTTAATTAAATATTAACTATATTTAATTCACAGCTGAATTGGGTAGTGAATGGTAGGAAACCACCTACATCATCTTTTTTGTGAAATTTGAGTTCGATTGTTTTTGCTTCAGCTCCAGAAATTAAAACAGAAGCCCCATGACAAAGTTTTTCAGGAAGTGCGGGATGTTTTTCATGGGCAGGTAGCCGAGTGAGTAATACTTCATATGTCCCAGGATCGTCGATTCCGCGAGAACTGGGAACATTTTGGATTGCATCGGAAATTGGTGGAACAATGGTGATCATATAGCGGTCTGAAATATGAATATAACTGCCAAAACTGAGGGAGTCACCTGCTTGTAGAAAAGCCGCAGGAAGTGGATATGCACCTTTTCTATTTCCTTTTTTGGAACTTTCCGTGCAGGTCGCCTTAATGCCTTCCACTGCTAGAGCGATATTATTGAAAAATAAGGAAATCAAAATTAGAGGTAGTATTTTCATATTGTCTCCAGTCGTTCGTTAGTTTTGTTGCTCAGGAGCATATCTTAACCGTTAACTATTTGAAACAATTACTGTTAAAGAGAGTTGATTGACAAACTTAACGCGAAGCATTAATATTTAGTTATTATGATTGGACGCTCAAATCGATCTAAGTTGGTGGGAGATTTTATCAGAAACCATAGAGAGGCAATGAAGATGTCTCAGAAAAATCTGGGACAATGCTTTAATCCGCCGGTAACTACTCAATTTATCTCAAATATTGAGCGGGGAGTGACACCGCTTCCCGTAATTCATGTCACCATGTTGGCAAAGGCACTTTCTGCAAGTGACGCTGAAATCATGAGCTTACTTGAAAAAGAGTATGCTTTGAAGCTCTCGGGTCGTGTCGGTAAGCTGGGCCATGCTAGTGAAACTGGGACTGTCTCCGGCCCGCCTCCTCTTATCGTTTCAGATAGAGATTACAATTTTATCCGCAGTCTGTACGATGCTTATCGTGTAGCAGACACGAGCACTCAGACTGCATTCGCGGCTGTTTGCGAGAATATGTTGAAATTGTCTAAATAAGTTAGGTTAGAATGGCCTGTACTGTAGCACTTTGCTAGTTGGTTGCTTTTACGTACCTGAGTTGACACACGCCTTATCTTGTAACCAGTGCAATTGTTTGACTATTTGACCTTACTCATCTCACTAGTGTGAAAATGGTGACTTGAAAATGAATAGAGTCGCGGGTACGGTAATGCGAAATGCAGATACTGTCACCCAAAAAACCTCGTCCGCGAGGGGCCCGGAAGAAGAGTTTTTCTAATCGAGAGTTTCCCGACGGGCGACCTCCGGTAACGCATGGTTATGTAAAGAGTTTTGATGGGACGAAACTCTTCTATAGTATTGAAGGCAAGGGGAAACCTCTGGTTTTTTGCTATGGCCTGGTGTGTTCCAGTCTACATTGGACCTATCAAATCGAACATTTCCAACAAGATTATAAAGCTATCTGGTTTGATTATCGTGGGCATCAAAACTCCGAGGTTCCCAAGAACTTGGATAGTCTGACCCTAGAAAATATTGCTAGTGATCTAGGCGTAATATTGGATGAACTCAACATTGATGATGCGGTTCTTCTTGGCCATAGTATGGGAGTGAATGTGGTGCTGGAATTCTACCGGCAACAACCCAAGAGGGTTGCAGGTATGGTTTTAGCCAATGGAACGGCGCAACGACCGTTAGAAACCCTTTTTCGGCATAATTCGCTCCAAGCAGGATTTAAAATCCTAAAAAAACTTCATGAAAAATCCCCGGAGTTAGTCTCCCTCTTTTGGAAATCCCAAAAAGGAAATCCTTTTGCAAGGTCACTAGTTTCGCTTGGTGGATTTAATCCCCATCTCACGCCAAGGGAAGACATCGAGCTGTATATAGATCAAGTTGCAGATACGGATCCCTCAATTTTAATTCACTTGATTGAAAATTATGACGCTTACGATGCCAACGCTTGGTTACACACAGTTCAGACGCCCACTTTGATTATTTCAGGAGAGCAGGATCGATTAATTCCCGTTGAACAGCAGGAGCTCATGCATCAATTAATTCCCAATAGTCGGCTAGAAGTGATTCGGCATGGCAGTCATTGCCCGCAGATGGATCTACCTGATCTTGTAAATCTCAAGATTGAAAACTTTCTAAAAGAGATTAATTATGAGTTAGTATCCAGTCCGACCACGGAAATCGCCAATCCACCCATTGGTTTACATCCATCCCTTGGCTCGAAAGTAGTCTCCTAAAGGGTCCCATACAAAGTTGTCCGTGGCATTTACCTTCTCCCACGCGAGTTACCGATAGAACCGCTTCTGGTGATTGTAGTTTTCCCTGTTGAATGCGCTCTACAATTTCTTTTTTGGAAATTCCCATGCAAGGGCACAGATCGTCTGTTTCAGCCAATGCCGCCTGGGGGTCCACGAGAACTACCATTCCGCGATGGATACGAGTTTGGCAAGCAAGCTTATTGATTCCATCCACGGGAATTTGACAAAGTCCGCACGTACCATCTGTACAGTAGAGAACGTCCTCTGATCTATTGTGTCCCAATTCAAAAAGAGCAAGGGATATGGGAATACGATCTCGTACCCAGCGCTTTTCACCATTAAGTGTGATTTCTACTTTGTCAGCGTCGGATGAGGATCGATTTACAGCAGCAAGATAGGAATCGTCAGTAGCGGGGTTGGGCCTATGCCTGAGGCTCCTCGCCTCCCAAATCAAATGAGTAGGAACATCGACTTGTATCAATTGAGTTTCAGAAGAAGTCTCTTTCGGAATAATTCCTGATACTCGAGCCGAGCCAAGGCTTTCGCCTTTCCTGTTTATTAACACTGCGAACTCTCCCAGGGTCCAGGCTTTCGAACCTTTCCAGGGTAGAGTGAGGGGAGAAGTGGATTTAGTTTCTTCTTCTTTGAACATGGAGATGGAGGATGACGGACAAGCTGCTACGCAGAGTCCGCAGGCGGTACAGGCTGCTTCATTGAGAATGGGTCCTTTATTCCGCGGGATCTTTCCAATCTGTATCGCCGAGGTGGGGCAAACGGTTTGACAAATATTGCAGGGAATCTCTTCAAAACATTCGACAGAGGCAACGGGCCGAAATTTATAAGCTTGCTGTGGCACACCCGAGAACGCTCTGATTCCTTTTGCATCGACGACTGAAATCCATTTGCCTTGATAAGAAGGCGTGAAGGGAATTTCTCGATGGCGAAGGGATTTTTTTAATCTTCCTCGGGCCTTCCTGTAAATATGATCAAGTTCATCCCTTCGTGGGCCCAGGTCGGAGACTAGGGCTTTTACAATTTTGGCAGCTAGCCATTTTCCGCGCTCTTCTTCTACTACCCAGCCTTCAACATTTTGAGATCGGGTGGTGGCGGCAGATTGCTCCAATTCAAATAAGAATGAACCGGGTGGATGTTCTTTCACACCCAAGTAATCCCTGAAGGGTCCAGCAGAAATGACTCTCCCGACGTCCAGCACTCTGATTCCAAATGCATCTTGCAAACGAAGATTCCATAGAAGGGGACCTTTCGGAATCAATTGAATGGGTTTGGCTTCGATCAGTTTGCCTCCCGCCATATCAAATCGTCGGCGCTCTACTTCCCAACCGGCAAAACGTTTGGCTTTCCACTGAGCATAAGTTTCGACGCAAAGTACTTCTGTCGCTCCTAATTCCAATAACTTACTTCCAAAACGAAGCGCCCGATTGCCTGTTCCTAAAATCACAGTCATTGGCTCCGCCCAATTTGCAGGGCCGGGACACTCTTCCAAAAGGCGATCTGCAGTAGAAATGGGAATCAACCCCTGAGAGTACCAACCTTTAAAAGGATCACAAATTTCTGAGTCATTACTGACACGAATAACAGAGCGAGCTTGAATCCGATGTATTCTCTTTTGAATGTCCTCGACAAGGACAAGACCACCTGTGCCGGGATTCGGAATCACTCCTTTGACATTAATTGACTCTCCCCCGAATTGTCCCACCGTAAGGCCCATATTTGCGCAAATGGAGGAAACTGCTCGCACGCCAATTGAAGGCCAACCTGCGATTCTAGGTCCAGCGGCTATGACTACATCGAATTTTCCATCTCTTACCCCTAGGTTCACTGAGATTCCTCGCTCTTAGAAAAATTTATAAATATCCGCATGCAGCTCGAGCCGTTCGGACCACATCGACAAGGGGGCCGTCACTTCCCGGTACAATCCAGGTGGGTGGGTCTCCTTTCGATAACATCCAGGGTTGTTCTGCATTGCCACTCTGAATTGCGTTTTGAGCCCCGCTCTCGTTTTGAAGGTCTGAATTAGATTTCTGCCATTCGAAGAGAGCTCGAACGCGCAGGTTGCGCACAGAAAAGCGGTCCCATCTGAGAAAGCCATGACAGAGGTTCGAAAGTGCGCTGAATGACTCTGCGGACGCCCAGTAATTTAAAGATAGTCCCGCTTGGTGTGAATTAATATCGCTCAGGGGTTTTAAGGGGCCCGTTCGAAGTACCGCAAGACGAGGAAGTTTAGGATTTTTCAAATCGTTTTCCTTAGGTGCTCTCGGTCTAAAAGAGGGGGTGCCTTCGAAATCGGCCCAAACTGCCATGTCTCCAAACATTCCTATAACGCCGGGATCAGGGGCCTCACGGGAATTAATAGA
>JBDSKY010000392.1:0-4882 GCA_039916675.1 Bdellovibrionia bacterium | reverse complement strand
TCTTTTCAGGGGAAGCGATACCTCCTGTTCAACATCCCATTTTTGAGGTGGGCCTCGGTGGTATTTGGGATGCTACCAACGCAATCCCTCATCGCAACTGTATTATTACATCCCTGAGCTATGATCACCAGAACCTCTTGGGTAACTCTATTGAAGAAATAGCTGCTAATAAATTTGGAATTATTCAACAGGGCGCAAGGGTCGTCTATTCTGCCTTTCCTAATGACGCTAAAGAATCGCTACTCCAATTAAAAGAAACTGTACAGGCCGCAACCAACAGCACATGGACTGAAAGCGTGCCGTTTGAAAGTCTAACTTCGACAACAGACTCTGCTTCTCCTTCAAATGAACCTCAGTTTGAAATTAGCACTCAATGGGGTGAAGCCCCGCTTGCCTTAGCTGGAGAAAGAGGAGCTCAAAACACGGCCACGGCTCTCACTTTCTTTGCCCAGCTCGGGTACAATCCGACAGATTATCTCACCGTTTTGAACCAGATTAAGTGGCCCGGAAGAATGGAGAAAGTAGTAGGAGCAAAGCCTTGTCCCACTTATTTGTCCGGTGATCACAATCCGCAAGGTGCAGAAAGCCTCGTCCAACTTCTAAAATATTACAAAAGGAAACATTTGTATATTCTAGTGGGCGTCGGAAAAGATAAAGACCTGGATGGAATTTTAGCTCCCCTTTTCTCTTTGAGAGGCAATTCAGAGAAGGATGCGTTAGAGAACACGTCTGTATTCTTAACAGAAACTCCTTTTAAAGGTCGGGCCACAGAAGACTATGGAAAATGGAAAAATCTTGCCTCCGATGTCTCAAAAGATTCGGTCGCTCTGTTACGGAAGATTCAAGATCTAGCAGGTCCTGATGACATGATTGTCGTGACAGGGTCTCTTTACCTTATAGGTTATTTGCGCCCTCAAATTTAGTTTGTTCCATTGCCCTGTAGGTTATTTGCGTACCGAAAATAACTAGAGTCCCTTTAATTTGTAAGTTCTTACGCTCTCAAATTAAATTAAGCGCCCTTGCGAAATCGTTCTCGCTCTTGTTCTGTACTCCTATGAGGCGGTATTTCTGCCATAGGCGGAGTTTTCTCTCCAGCAAGACCCACAACAATTCCCAAGAGCAGGTAGACACAAGCAAAAGCAAAGGTCCACCAAGCCATCCAGGGAGCTACTCCGTTTACCAGACCAACTACCCAGAGAAGGAACAATCCCGTAGCAAGCAGCACTGATTCTCCCATTTTTGTATTTCTACTCGCATAAGTAGGCGTGAAAGCTGCAATTCCAAACGAGCAAAGCGCCGCAATACCCACCAGCCAAGTCATCCAAGGGTAGGTTCCAGGCGAACCCAGGCCTACTGCCCAGAGCATTAATAAACCAATTCCTAATATTGTAGAGTATTTTCTCAACATCACACTCTCCTCCATTTAATGGGAGGATTATGCTGCAAAATCCCAACCAGAATAATTACAAGCTAATATTTTTTTCCCTTACCTTCTATAATCAGCTTATTGACCTTCTGGTTGTTCCGTTGTTTTAGAGTTGTGGAAATCCAATCTGTTTTTTCAGTTTTTAAAAAGTCTTTCACTATCCGATCGGCAGCGGGGTCTTTTAATTTATTCAATATCTTCGCGGTGGTCAACCTAGTGTGAGGATCTGAACTCTCCAGGCCCTGCTTTAAAAACGCTTTTTCCTTTACTCCCTGAGAAAGTCCAATGGAGCGAATTGCCGCTCTTCGTACAATAGTGTTTTCGTGATGAAGGGCTTGCTCTTTAAGAAAATCCACTGCCACCGGATCATCAAACCAGGCCAATGCATCCACCAATCGAATCTGATGATAAATCATGCTGTCTTCTTTAAAAATTGAAATTATAACTTTTGGCGTATTGGCTCCGAGCGAGCGCCACCAATCTTTGGTATCATCTGGATGCCTGATTTTAAGAGTCTCTTCTATCGAGGCCCGAATCTCATTGTCAGACCACGCCCGTCCTTCCAAATTGAAGCCCAACATCCCTGCAGCTATGGCTAAAATAAAGAATATACCTCTCATATTTTCCTCTCAGTCACCTAAAGCAATTACTGGACTATCGGATGATAATTTATAATCCCACCTTGGCTAGTAGAAAAAAGGTTATTATCTGAACTTCCTGTAGAGCTCGAAAAATTTTTAGTGGTCCACCACATAAGGTAATTAAATTGGCATGATATAGCGTCACGACAGAAAGTACCGCTACTTGCGTTGTAGCTGCCCCCGCAATCGGCGCTGCATGTCTTGGAGTTGATTGGAAATGTATTGCTGTCGCTTGTCCGGCAGGCGTTCAACGTGGCGTAAGCCGTACCCCCTATCGTTTGAGTAGCCGTACAGATTGGCGTATCTATGATGGCATCATGGCTCGCCCCATCCGATTCGCTAAGATGATTGAGACCAAAGAAATGTCCCATTTCATGAGCGATCGTAGAGGACAACTCGAAGGAATCCCCATCCTGTTGAGCCAAGATGCAGGTCGCTGCCGCGCTAGGGCAATTAGAATTGAGTTTAGCTAATTGATCAAAGGTCGACACTACCATTCCACTTACAGCAGTTCCATTCATGACGGGGCCACCAATGGCTCCGTCAACACCTAAAATTGTAAGATTAGAATTCGAGTACGACTCATCGGAAATGGTGCTGACTAAAAAGACGTTAATTGCTTTAGTATCCAACCCGGCCGGAATTACGGAAGCTCCGGCAGCGAACAGGTTCCCTAAAACTGAAACATCAGGATTTGAATAATTCTCTCCACCTGTAGAACAAGGCCATTCAATTGCATTGACCTTTCCAATGCCGACCCCTGTTCCCGTTTGCTTGAAATGTTCGGCTACATCATTTAGCAAAGTGTTTAAATTCTGCTGCCCCTTTGCGGTACGGGAAGCGTTAATATTTGAGTTGCCGACTAATATTATATTTATGTCCGTGGCTCCTCCGGGAGTACTTCGGGTTGATGTTTTTTTAACTACGGTTACTTTTAATCCGGAGGTATCGCTCAAGGGGGAGGCCCAGCTATCAGACAATAGAGCATACCTTGCAGTATAAGTGGTACCGTATCTCAGCCGCTTGGGTGTCGCTGCGATAGGAGGGGAAGTGGGAAAAAAGGTGGAATTGAAGCCGCAAGCGGGACTACTCGTCGAACCCGTGGAGCCTCCCGCCCAATTACAGGTAGGAAAAATATTTATACTTGGATTATTAACAGCTGAATTTCCCGCTCCTTGATGCTGCTCCCAATTGTTTCGATTAAAAAATGCACTCGGAGAATTAATTGTACAGGAACTATTCACTGAGCAACTTCCTCCGTTGCAGGTGTAATAGCCCTTCGCGGCGCAATCATTTCCGGTCCCGGCCCGACTCAAATTAACCAGCTCATTCACTCCATCATTCAAGGAGACTAAGTAGGCAAAAGCATCCCCACCGAGGGATGCCGGAAAATTTACTGTCTGGGCCATAAGCGTAAGAGAACCGTACTGACCCAAGTCTTCAGTCATGTCTATGGATACTGGAATTTCCTTACCTAATGGAACAGGTTGATTGAGCGCGACTACAGGCCCTATAGTATTGATAACAGATTGACTCAAAGTTACGCTGGCATCATGGTTAGATGGAGCTACTCCCGGGACAGCGGGAACCCAGGCGTTGCCTGTTAGAGCGACGCAGGAGGCGCTGCTACTGGAGGGGGTAGTAGTTGTGGTTGCCGCCCCGCAACCTTCTAGAATTATTGATAATAATAATAAAAGAGATACACAAAGCCCCTGAGTATGCGTTGCGCCTTTGATGGGTGTTAACACTAATATATTTTATAATAGTTATTTATGAAATGGTATGTATTTAGTTTATTTTACAATTTGGCTAACTGCTAATATAAGTGCTTTAATTCATTGTGTTTTTACTTCGAGGCGACTGATCAACACCTGCGGCATTATTTAGATTTGAGTCAAAAATTTAGATGCAATCACCCTACTGTTGTAGAAAGATTCCCTAAATTTGTAACATGATTTTGGACCTTCACGCGGCCAATGCTCGGATGACTGCCGAGACAGTTGAGAGTTCTGGATTAAATTTCTTCTTAGGATCGAGGATGTCGTAGAGGGTTCTACGTCCAAGACCAGCTTTTTTAGCTAACTGAACCTTGTTTGCACTCATGAGATAGGAAGCTAGAACGTCCCGAAAGGAGTCTAAATCTCCAGTTCGTATACACTCCAGCAATGTTTCGCTAACTAGCTTAGAGTCCTTCAGTTCCGCGCTCGCAAACGGTACGTGTACCGTCAAGGACTTCGTCCCTGATTTTTTTCGCTTTTTTGATATCACGGTCTTGGCCATTTTTATTTCCTCCATATACAGCAACAACAATGCTCGATCCCCAGTAAAATCCATAGACTCGAGTTCCATTTTTCCAATGAAGCTCTAGTAGCCCCTCAAACCGTTTATGGTCGCCTAAGTGACCAATGGAAAGCATGTCCAAGCGAGTCAAAACTATTATTCTGGTTTTGGGCGGTAGCTTATCTAACCAATGCTCAAACTCCGCAGTTTTAAGGATCGTGTGTCCTGTCACTTATAAAGTGTGCAATATACTGTACATATTGTCAAGTGACTTTCTTTGTCCTCTATTCCGCTCATAATTGCTTTTGCTTTTTAGGATGTGCAATTTTTAGGATTGGATTGGAATTTTCTTTGGATTGCTTGCACTTTCGCGCTCGCTGGGCAAAAATCTTCTACTGATGACAACACTTCGAAGAAAAAATCAAATTGAGACTAATCTTTGATTCTATTTACTGGGCATACGCCATATTGAGCAGCGAACTTACTGTGGTCCGCAATACCAGTGACACCAGTGACACCAGTGACACCAGTGACA
>JBDSKY010000391.1:0-6226 GCA_039916675.1 Bdellovibrionia bacterium | reverse complement strand
ATCTCCTATGATTGCTCAAGGAGAAATCGAAAAAATGGATCGGGACATCACCAAGAGTAAAGAGAAAGTTGACGGTAAAGTATCAGAGGTTACCACTCGCCAGACAAAACTGGAAAAGGATATAGCTCAGTTTGGGGCTACCTCTCCCCAAGTAAAGGAAGATCAAGAGGCTTTGAAGAGCATGCGAAACGAACTCATTGACTTGAAAATCGACCTTTACAAAAACACAGCCAAAAAGAAAGTTGAACAGGGAGAGCCAATCGAGAATGATACAAGTTGTTAAGGAACACGAGCTGACTTTAACCTAAGCTCCTCAAGATCAAGCTCCTCAGAGAGACGGTGAAAGACTTCTTCATGGACCGTCCCTTTGAGGCGCAGGTCTAAAAGTGCGGCTCTTTCGGCCGCTAAAGTGATTCGAGTCAATCGTCGGATCTCATGCTCCTCCTGAATAAGTTCCGAAAAGGGCTCATCTCTCAGGTGAGAAGAACTCGAGCGAACTCGATGTTCAAGTCTTGTCAAAAATTGCTCTAAAAGCGATCTTGAAAATAAATTAAGGCTCTGCAATTCACGAATACATTCAATGGACCTTCGAGTGAGCGCCATCCGCGCAAGAGCCTCTTCCTTGAAATCTTCTTTTTCAATCGCCACTCCCATTGACCTGATCAGCAAAGGCAACGTCAAAGCGGGTAAAAGAAGAGTGATCAGAATCACACTATAAGTAAGAAATATCAGCAGATTTCTATATTCAAATATTTCTCCGGAAGGAAGATGCTCAGGCAATGATAATGCCGCCGCCAAGGAAACAATTCCTCGCATTCCTGTCCAACCAAGAATAACGAGCTGTTTCCAAGAAGGTGTCGGATCCCTCTTTCTCAAAGAAGCACTTAACCACCTTGGAAGGTAAGATTCTGGAAACACCCAAAACAAACGTAGGGCAATCACTACGAAGCCAATAACTAATGCATACTTAGCAAGATCGAGAGTTGAGTAATCTTCTTCACGAAGCCCACCTAATACAGATTGGAGTTGGAGACCAATGAGGGTAAATACCAATCCATTGATAATAAAGAGTGCGATCTGCCAAGTCGCTCTAGACAAAACACGAGTGGAGGTTGAAGCAAGCTTTGGCTGCCACTTTCCGAATACTAGTCCCCCAACAACCGTCGAGATTACACCTGAAACATCTAGATGCTCTCCCACAATATAGCAACCATAAGCCGTAAGAAAAGAAAGAACAGTTTCGGCCTTGGACTCTTTCATCTTCTGCTGAATCCAGATCCCAGCTAATCCGATTGCGGTGCCCACTATGGCTCCGCCTGAAGCAACCCAAATTAACCTCCCCAGTGCCTCTGTGAAGGAGAAAGACCCGGTGAAAATAGCCCGCACTGCAAAACGGTAGCAGACCAATGCAGTTGCATCATTTACCAAACTTTCTCCTTCAACAATAGAACTCAGCCGATGTGGAATCCCCAGTTTTTTGACAATTGCAGTTGCAGCCGAAGCATCGGAAGGAGAAACAATTGCACCCAGCGCGAACGCGGGGGCCCACCCCATCTCGGGAATCAAGTATTTAAGAACGACGGCGACAAAAACAGTAGTGAAGAGAACAAGTCCTATCGACAGAAGGCTGATGGGCCTTAAGTTAAACTTGAATTCTCTCCAATCTGTAAAAAACGCCGCCGCAAAGAGAATAGGAGGAAGAAACACCAAAAATACAATTTCAGGAACCAACTGGACCCTTGGCAGCGAAGGAATTAAACTAATCGAAAGACTACCGAGGAGCAAAACAGCTTCAGTAGGCAATTGAAATCGGGACGCGAAAGAGGCTCCTAATGTTGTAAAGAAAAGGAGCAGTAAAATGATCTCAATTGCGCTAAAGACCATGTTCTAGTCATGCCGCTCGTCTCATCCCCCGATCTTGTTGCATTGATTGATCGGTCACTAGAAAATTTATTAACTCAGGATTTACCTTGTCTGCATGAGTCCAGATCAATCCGTGCGGACCATCTTCCACCACTACCATTCGGCTATCCTTCAGGGATTTGTGTAACGGATTTCCAGTGGCCGAGATTGGCAAAATCCGGTCGCTATCTCCATGAATAATCAGGACGGGCACCTGGATAGATTGAAAATCTTCCCGAAAATCGGTTAACCAACTAGAAACGCAATCCATGGTACCTTTGGGTGAAGCATTGGCAGCAATATTCCAACTAAAATGAAAAGCCTCCTCGCTCACGCGTTTTCCACCTAGAAGGTCCATATTGAAAAAATCCGCGAGAAATTTGGAAAGAAAAGCAGGTCGATCCTCATTAATACTGCTAATCATCGCATCGAAAACACCCTCCTCAACTCCGTCAGGGTTATCAGCAGTCTTCAATAAGTAGGGGGGAAGTGAAGAGATAAAGACCGCCTTATTGACGCGCTCGCTCCCATAGGTGCTGAGGTATCTGGCGACTTCACCGCCACCCATCGAGAACCCAACTAGCGCGGCATCACGCAAATCAAGTTTGGTCATGAGCTTGTCTAAATCTGAAGCGAAAGTGTCATAATCATAACCCAACGCCGGCTTTGTCGAGCCACCAAATCCTCTTCGATCATACGTGATAACACGGCGGCCGGATTCCAATAGAGCCAAAACCTGCTTCTCCCAGGATTTGCCGCTCAGTGGAAACCCGTGAATCAGGACCGTCGGGTTACCGCTTCCATGGTCTTCATAATAGAGTCTGATAGGTCCAGAGTTTTCGGTACCAACACGAATAAAAGGCATAGAATCTCCTTAAAAATATAAATACTACCCCTCCTTTCAACTGCACGGTTTACACCAACTGACCTAACTTCTTTTGACTGGACTCATCATGATTTTTTCAAGCTACCAATGAACTTTGCTCAAAATTTGCTCGAAACCATTTTTTAGCATGCTCGGAGACACTCTCCAATGTACCTGGTTCCTCAAAAAGGTGGCTTGCCCCAGGAACAATAATAAGTTTTCCTATAGCAAGATACCTTAAAGCCTCCCGATTCATTTCAATAACAACTTCATCTTCTCCACCTACCAATAATAGCGTGGGAGCAGTCACTTCCTTGAGACGCGGAATAGCAAGGTCTGGGCGGCCCCCCCGAGAGACCACAGCAGAAATTTCCTTTCCCAAATCGGCGGCAGCCCATAACGCGGCCCCTGCTCCGGTGCTTGCGCCAAAATAGCCAATCGGAAGCCTTGTTCCCAACTTCTGTTTCTTAATCCAATGAGTGGCCATAATAAGGCGGCTAGCAAGAAACGGGATATCAAAAACGTTTGTTCGATCTTCTGCTTCAGGAACGGAAAGAAGATCGAAGAGCAGTGTTCCGAAATTTGCATGGTTGAGGGTTTCAGCCACCTGTAAATTTCTTGGGCTTAAACGACTGCTTCCACTTCCATGAGCAAAGATAATAATCCCACGAGAATGAGACGATAATATCAGGCGCCCAGGCAAAATAATTTTTCCATCAGTCACTTCAACGTCACTCATACTAGGAAAAGAAAGCAAAACTTCAGCCAACAAAATTCATATTAGAGGGCTAGTTCTTGCATCGTAGGAATGCAAATGCTTCCCTTAACGACATTTATTCATAAGAAATTGATCATCCTCAATCAGCATACGACTCTCTTTCAAGCCACCCGAACGATTTGCGATAATCACATAGGTTGCGTCCTTGTTCGCGATCCAGAGGGAAATGCTGCCGGCATTGTTACTGATCGCGACTTTGTTTGCCGGGGTCTATTACAAAATAAGACTTTAGAATCGGCTCTGGAAGAAATCATGTCGCCGAACCTAATGACGGCAAATGATGATGCCACTTTGACAGACGTCATTCAACTGATGGAAAGACATGGCTTTCGCCGAATCCCCATTGTCCATCAGGGACAAAACGGTAAAAGAAAATTTGTCGGGCTGGTCACTTTAGACGACTTGGTAATTTCAAATCAGATAGAAACTAGAACGCTCTCACGAATTATTCAAAGGCAAATTGGGCGGCGCATGGTTTATCTCCAAGAGTTGAAGGCCCAAGGTCCTCAAAAATCTATACTTCGCTCAGAGGCCCACAGGCTGAATACCCTCCATAAATTTTATGCTCATATTCATAGATTTATAAATGTCGATAAAGACATCATACCGGCGCTGTCACAATTTATTTTGAGCTTTTTAGTTTTACGAGTGACCTTCACCGGCGCTGCCCATTTTGTCGCTCAGCTCCCCAAATTAACGCAAGAAAGCCTACTTAAGTTGCCCGCTGGACCTGATAGAAGTTATTCTGGGAAAAGACTGATTGAGCAGCTTTCCAATCGGTTTAAGTTCAGCGAACCCCAATCAAACGCGATCTTTTTTAGATTCCTATTAGCTCTCAGTGAATGGATCAGTGTAGACGCGCTTGAGAAATTAAAGCATCAGCTGCCCCTAGAATATCATCCTTTCTTCGAGTTTGCCGCCCAAGAAAGGAAAAAGGCAGTGAATAAGGAGGAATCAAATTTTGAAGAGCCAAAACAGCAACCGCAACCTATCCCACCTGCCCCAGATCCTGACTCACCTTGGAACCTTCCCGTGAGTTTTCAAAATCGTACACAGGCGGCCGAACTCCTAGCACAGAAGCTCAGCCGATATAAAGATAAACATCCTCTGATCGTGGGAATCCCTCGGGGTTCAGTGCCAATGGCGAAAATCATTGCTGAAAAATTGAATGGAGATCTGGATGTCATCCTAGTCCATAAAGTAGGGGCACCCGACAACCCTGAATTTGCTATCGGCTCAGTCAGTGAGTTTGGCTCCATCTTTCGTTCAGAAGCGGCAGGATTCTACGGCATTTCGCCCGAATATTTAGAAAAGGCAGCGCAAAAAGAAATCTCAAGATTAAGGCAACGGCGACAAACTTATACTCCGATACGCCCCCCCATTGATCCTAAGGACCGAATAGTAGTCATCATTGACGACGGAATCGCTACAGGTTCGACGATGTTAGCGGCAATACATGCACTACGATCCAAAAATCCCAAACGAATTATAGTTGCTTCGCCTGTCGCTTCGCCCAATGTCATAAGTCTTCTGGAAAAGGAGGCCGATGAACTTGCTATACTCGAGACTCCAGAAGAATTCTTTTCCGTGGGTCAATTTTATGAGGATTTTTCCCAAGTAAATGACGAAGAAATATACCGAATTCTCTCAAAAGTAGGAGCAGAAAAGAAACCTAAGGCCGCCGTATCCTCCCGGAAGAAAACGGCCTAAAAGGCTGCCACGCCTATTCTGCAACGCCTCTTAAAGAGGGGACTTCTTAAAAAAACTGCCCATTTTAGCAAACTGCCTTATACTGCCCCTTACCTATGAAGATTAACCCAAATCTCAAACGATATCCCCTTCGCAAAAGGGAAACCCTCCAGGCATGGGATAGTGCCGATGAGCTAATCTTAAACCACTTGAGGGAGATCGAGCTTCCCAATCCAGCGAAGATCCTGATCGTGAATGATCAATTTGGAGCATTAAGCTGCGCGCTCGAAGGCTCTAATATCACAACCTACACCGATTCTTATGTTAGCTTTAAGGGCATCCAGTTAAATAGCGACAACAGAATAAACCCTCTGAGCAGCCTGAAAGAGCTTGAGGGAATGTTTGATTACGTCTTAATGAGAATCCCAAAAAACATGTCATTTCTAGAGGATATTCTTTGCCACCTCTCTCATCATCTGCATGCAGGGTCGAAAGTAATATGCGGTTATATGATAAAACATTTAGCGGCAACAAGCTTTGACCTACTCAATAAATACATAGGCGAAACCAGCACGAGCCTTGCACAAAAGAAAGCACGACTCATCTTTGCTAATTTTCAGCGCACCCCAGTCCAATCGCCTTATCCTTTAAACGTACAAGTTCAATTATTTGAAATCCCTCTCGTAAATCATTCGAATCTATTCAGTAGAGAGAAGCTGGATATTGGCACTCGCTTCCTACTCGATCACATTCCTCATGGAAACTACAAAACAATCCTGGATCTAGGCTGCGCCAACGGAATTATTGGTATCGCAGCCAAAAAGCTGAATCCTTCGGCGAAAATCATTTTCAGTGATGAATCGAATATGGCAATTCAAAGTGCCAGAACCAACTACGGCAATATCTTTCAAGATCAAGCCCAATTCCAGTGGATCAATTGTTATGAAAACCAGGAGCCGGGTGAGGTGGATCTTGTCCTCTGCAACCCCCCC
>JBDSKY010000390.1:0-22319 GCA_039916675.1 Bdellovibrionia bacterium | reverse complement strand
GCGAATACACTGGCGCATCCGAACGTCAAATAGCTTCCCTGATGGACCGCGAATGAATTATTGTTCCGATATCAATCAATCCTCTGAAAATGGGAATCCGAAATTGTTTCGGACGATTGACATGATTCTTCCTCATATGACTAACCACTACGGAACTCTTTTTGCGGGAAATACGGTGGCATTTATGGTCCGCGTCGCTTTTCTTACTGCTACCCGCTTTTGCAAGCAGACAGTAGTATTAGCAGGCACGGAACAGATAGATTGTTTCGTGCCAATTAAGGAAGGAAGTATGATCGAATTAATTGGGATGATCGCCTACACGGGTAGAACTTCGATTACTGTGAAAGTTGATCTTTTCTCGGAAGATGTAGATCATAAAAACCGTATTCATGCCGGGAAGGGTTATTTTAGCTTGGTAGCCGTGGATGAATTGGGACGACCTACATCGACAGAACCTTATAAGCCATCCTCCGACATAGAAAAATGTGAGTGGAGGCGGGTTGAGAGATTTAAAGAATTTAGACGTCAAACGCTTGGTACAGTGGTGTAAGAGGACGGCGGCTAATCAATATTATTTTCGACAATGGAAGTTTCGAAGCCCGCCTTCAAGTTGCCAGACCTGATTAAAACCCAAAGTTTTAAGAATCCCGATAGCCTTCAAGCTTCGAATTCCTGACTCACAGTACACGACGATTTCCTGTTGGGAATTTAATTTATCCACCTCACTTTTGAGGTTAACTAAAGGAATATGAATTGCCTCTTCAAGATGACTCCCGTCGTATTCCTCCTGGCTACGTACGTCGAGAAGCTGAAAGGTTTTTCCGGGCCTGAGCTTTTCGATGAAATCTTCTGGCGTCAGACTCATACTGCAACTTGGATTCGATTCAATAAGCGTTCGGATGGACGGATTCGTCCCGCAAGCTGCGCAATCTTTTTTTCGCTCCAAACGAAGAGTTGAAAATTCCATGCTTAGCGCATCAATGATCATTAATCTTCCCGAAAGCGAGGTTCCGATTTCTAATATCCACTTAAGAGCCTCTGTTGCTTGGATAGTGCCCACTATCCCGGGAAGCACCCCTAGAACCCCAGCTTCGTTACAGTTTGGAATTGCGCCAGCTGAAGGGGGCTCTGGGTAAAGGCAGCGGTAACACGGCCCGCCCGGCGCAGAGATCAGACTGACCTGCGCGTCAAAACGGGAGATAGCGCCGTAGATATTGGGTTTCCCTGCTAATACACAAGCATCATTAATCAGATAGCGAGCTGGAAAATTATCCGTGCCATCAATAATTACATCGTAACTCTGAATGAGTTCCAAAGCATTGTGGGCATTTAATGTGGATTCATAGGTCTCAATTTCAATTTCTGGATTTAAGGACTGCAGCTTTTCCTTAGCACAGCCCACTTTTGGGCGATCGACTTGGTCCACAGAATACAAAATTTGCCTTTGTAAATTCGAAATCGATACACAGTCTGGATCAATCAGACCGATCCTACCTACACCAGCTGCACCCAGATAAAGTGCGGCCGGAGACCCTAGACCACCCGCTCCAACAATCAGGACACTGCCTTGTTTTAATTTAATTTGTCCGAGCTCTCCGACTTCTGGAAGAATCAAATGACGATTATAGCGAAGTCTCTCCGGTGGGGTTAGCTTCATGGCCCACCACCTTCAACGGAATTTCGGTCTTGAATCAAATGAGTTCTTTCAGGTTTTACAAAGGCGTAGACTTTTTCAAGATTTTTGAACGAGTAAGATTCAAACGAAGCTCGGGTGATCAAGGCATATAAGAGTACCTCGCAGCAATCTATGCGAATCCGAACTAGAGCCCCTTCTTGCACAATGTCCTGAATTATTCCGACCATGGGAGTAAGGTCGGTCGGAACAGCTTCCTGATTGCGTGTGAGCGTAATATCTTCAGCTCGGATGCATACCAGCTGGTTTTCTCCCCCCCTTTTTTCGGCATTCTTGGTCTCTTTTGACCGAACAGCACGAAATAGATTTTCTACCCCCAAAGCTTTAGCGGCTGATATGCTCCGGGGGTATCTAAAGACCTCATCTACTCGCCCCTTCTGCTCGATTCGTCCTTGCTCCATTAGGAGCATTTCGTCGGCGAGAGTGCATGTCTCGGTTCGGTCATGAGTGACCAGCAGGGCTGGTAAGTGAAGGTGTTTCAGGAGGCGTCTTAATTCAAGTCTCAGGCTTTCTCTAGAAGGCGTGTCTAAGGCAGATAAAGGTTCATCTAATAAAAGGAGGCGGGGCTGAGGTGCCAAAGTTCTCGCAAGCGCGACTCTCTGAGTCTCCCCTCCCGAAAGTTGAGATGGAGAATGGTTTTCCAATCCCTCCAACTTAAGTAAAGAGAATAAGGAGCTGACACGCACTTTGGCTTCTTTATCAGGTAGCTGCCTAAGCCCATACCCAATGTTCTGTTTGACGTTGAGGTGAGGAAAAAGTTTACTTTCCTGGGAAAGGTACCCTATGCGTCGCAACTGGGGAGGGACTGAAATTCCTTGTGCGCCGTCAAACCAAATTTCATTTTGAAATGTAATCTCCCCGTATTCCGGGGACTCCAAGCCCGCGAGACATCTAAGAAGTGAAGTCTTGCCCGATCCAGAGGGTCCGAAAACAGCGGTGATTGGGGATTGAAGCAGATCGAGCTGAATTTCCGCTTCCAAAGTAAATCTTTCGGAAAGCCTCTTTTTGATTTTGAACTTGAGTTTCAGTTCTGTTGCCATAGTCGTAATGAGCTTCTTTGAAAAGAATTTACCGCAGAAAGGATTACAAATGAAATTAACAAAAGAATAACTGACATTTTTCCAGCCGCCAGATAGTTGAGAGCTTGTACGTCATCAAAAATGGAAACCGAGACAGTTCGAGTAACTCCATCGATATTTCCTCCAATCATCAGGACGACCCCGAATTCTCCAAGGGTGTGTGCAAAACTGAGGATTATTCCAGTCAAGATTCCTGGCCTGCAAAGAGGAAGGACAAGACGAAAGAATGTTTCTAACCTTGAAACGCCCAAACACCAGGATGCTTCTATGAGTCGTTGATCCAAGCTTCTAAAAGAAGCCAGAAACGGCTGGACCGCAAAAGGGAGACTGTAAATACAAGAGCCGATCAGAAGGCCCATAAATGAGAAGGGTAATAAGCCACCTGTTAAAGTTTCATAGAAATGTCCCACCAAACTTTGTGGGCCAATTGCAGACAAAACGTAAAAGCCGATCACGGTTGGAGGTAATACGAGTGGTAGCGATACGATGACTTCAATAGAGTTCATGAAATGAAGAACTACCTTGCTTTTGGTCTGAAAGGTTGCCAGCCAATGGGCGAGGGGAAGACCGACTACTAGTAAAATAAGTGTGGTCGCTAAGGCAAGCTGAATACTGAGCCAGAGGGCTTGCCAATCCATTTTAGTTTCCTGAGACAGAAGTACTTACCTCTGTCGATCCTTTTGATTTTAGTTGAATAAAACCGTACTTTTCTAAAATTCGTTTTCCTTCCTGGCTTAAAACGTAATTGCGAAAGTTTTGGGCTGAATTTAGGTCTTTCACGCGTTTTAGGATTACGCCTTCCTGGACCATTTTTGGATAAAGGTGAGGGGGAATTATCCAGAATTTCCCCTGTTCGGCTATCTCAGGCGCTTTTATCAACCCCAGCGCAAGAATTCCGATATCAGCAGATTTTGTATGGACGAACTGGGTGGCTTGACTAATGTCTTCTCCGAAAACAAGTTTTCTCTTGATCCTCTCATAAATTCCGGCAGACTTCATCGCTGCTTCCGCCGCTTTGCCATAAGGGGCGTGCCTAGGATTGGCAATCGCGATCTTACGAATTTGGGAATTAAGGAGGGCTTCCATTCCTGACTGATCAAGATCAATAGGTGAAGACTTTGGAACCCAAAGAGCAATTCTTCCCTCTCCATATTCGAAGCGCTCTTTCGGTTCGGCTAGTTTTCTGGAAATTAGATCTGTTACGTACTCCTCATTCGCAGAGAAGAACATGTCAAAAGGGGCATGTTGAATAATCTGAGCATGAAAATTTCCGGATGCCCCATATGAAACATGAATGGATGAATCTTTCCTAGCCTTGTTAAATTCTTTGACCAGCTCATGCATCACAAATGTTAGATCAGCTGCCGCTGCAATGCGAAGTTCCGCTTTTACATTCAGCGCCACGAAGGGCTGCAGTGCTATGAGAACAGCGGCGATCAATCGACTTTTCATGATAATTCCTCGGACAAAGTTTCGGAAGTGTGCCCGCAAAGAGCGTGTCCATCGAGCCATTCCGTCTCTCCATCTTCATAAAATTCTTTCTTCCAGATTGGCGCCCGGCTTTTAATATTTTCGATGATGAAACGAGACGCCTGAAAGGCCTCATTACGGTGTACTGCCCCGACACCGATCGCCACGCTCACTTCTCCGATAGCCAGCTGACCAATTCGGTGAATGAGAACCAACTGTAGGCCGGGGCCCCATTTTAAATTCGCGTCTTCACAGATTTGTTTAAAAGTAACTTCAACTAAAGGAATGAAAGCATCGTAACTGACAGTGATCACCGCTCTACCCAAATTTCTATTTCTTACCACTCCGAAAAAAAATATTTGGGCTCCATGCTCAGGCCTGTTGAGTAAAGAGGGTATCTCCTCAGTCCGAATGGAACTTTCAGTAATCCTGGTGTGAATGTTTTGCTCCATCTCTAACCTCCGGACACCGGGGGCAGGAGCGCCAGGGTCATTTCATTATGGATCTCTTCTAAGTTTGGAAGAATTCGGCTCTCATTTGCAAGGACGGAGTTTGATAAAAGGCGGGTCACATCAAAGGAACTAGGGAGGGTTGATAGTTTTTCTCCAAGGAGGATTTTCAGACCGACGACTGTCAATTTCTCAGGAACTTCAACCTGAAGCACTCCCTCTGAAACAAGATTTCGAAACGCCCCAAACATGCGAACACGAATTTGTGACATTTTAACAACACCCTTTATGCGAAATAGATTCGCCATGTGAAATTTTATGTGAGGAGTGGCTCTTAATTGGCATCAGAAAGTCTCCTGAGTTGCGCAAATCATTGTTCCAAATGCCGGGCCAATTGTCGGAAAAGGAACGGAGCGGGTATACATCAATCCAAGTTCCCGTCTCAAGTTTTTCAATTTCCTCTGGCAGCACCGCCCATGAATTTGCCGTTAGCAGAGGTTGAACCATAAATGAAGCCTGCCCCCCCTGGACTTCTATTTGCAAAAAATCATTCTTTTCAGCTATTTCAGGTGCAACTATTTCAAAGCGTGCTTTAAAGAAACAGCGTAAATTCCTAGGCTTTATGACATCATTTTTCAATCGGGCACGTAGGGGGATTTCAGCAGATCTTCCAGTAAGCTCACGTAGAAAAGGCTCGATCAGAAATCTCAGGCCTACAACCGTGGAGACGGGATTGCCCGGCAAGCCAAAGACCACCGTCCCATTCTTGAATTTTGCAAAAATATTGGGTTTTCCTGGTCGGATCGCAAGGTGATGAAAGCAAATTTCAGCCCCCAGATTACTCAAGGCAGAGGCTACGAAGTCCTCCTTTCCCATAGAGATTCCCCCTGTCGTGATGATGATATCTGGATTGTCTTCCACAGCTCGGCTCATGAGCCTCATAAAATCCGCAGGATCATCGCCAACGCTTCCATAGTGAGACGCTTGGACGCCTTGTTGTGAAAGTGCCGCCATCAGAAAAGGGGCTGTGGAATTGGGAATCTGGCCGGGACACAGAGAGGCGGCGTCGTGGGCGAGTTCCTTTCCAGTGGAGATAATTACAATTGTGGGTTTTTCAAAAACCGAAATTTCTGAAATTCCAAGAGTAGCCAATGCGAGGATATGCTCGGGCATAAGGATAGTCCCTGACTCCAGGATCAGGGTACCTACCTGAAAATCCTCGCCGGCATTTCGGTAGTTTTGTCCCTTCGATGCCGGCTGTGTGATCTCGATCTCAAGAGGAGTTCGGCCAGTCTTATCCCAGAAAACCTGAACATCCTCAATTTTAACTGCCGCATCCATACCAGGTGGAAAAGGGGCACCAGTCATAATTTCCCATACCCCAGAGTTGTTTTCACCCTTTGGAATGGGATCGCCAGCGACTACGGATCCTATTACAGGAAAACGAATCGGCTTTTGATAAGAGGCCGTTTGAGTCTCCTCAGATTTTACCGCAAAACCATCCATCGAGGAATTTGGAAAAGCGGGAATCAGCTGATGACTCACATATTTTTCCGCCACGGTTCTTCCCACTGCATGCTCAATGGGAAGTAAGGTCATCGTTTTTTTTCTTGCGGCCTTCTTAATAATGGAGAGAGCTTGATCGTAATTAATCATGGCCGCCTCCTTGTGCTGTATGAAGCGCGTGAGGCAAAAGGCCTTGAATTGCTTGGAGTCCTTCTCGGACCGCTTTCTGGCTCCCCGGCAGTGCAATTACGAGAGACTTTCCAATTAAAGCTCCTATTGATCGACTGAGCCAGGCAGATTGAATTTGATGAGATCCATGAGTTCGCAAACATTCTCCAAAACCTGGAATGATTCGATCTGAGATTTCTTCAATGGCTTCAGGCGTAACATCTCGAGGACTCAGGCCCGTACCTCCAGTCGTGATGACGAGGTGAGCGATGTCCTCATGAATGGCTCTTAAAACGGCAGATTGAATTTCTTTTTTCTCGTCTGGGATCAGAAGAATCGGACTAACTGTACAGCCTTGTAAATTTAGGAAATCCTGGATCACAGGTCCAGAGGTATCCTGGGATTTTCCGGCAGAAGCACGATCGCTAATCGTGATGATAGAGGCTCGAATATTCTTGAGCGGCAACTCCGAGACGCTTTGAGGAGGAATAAAATCAGGATGGGTCCATTTTCCTGATTTTCCACCTTCTTTGATATTGAGTCGTATGTTTGAAATAGTAAGCACTGGATTCACGGCTTTGGAAAGATCATAGATCGAGAGAAGGGCGCCATGAACTCCAGACAGAGCTTCCATCTCAACGCCTGTCTTCCCATGAGTCGAAACTTCACAAAAGACCATGACTGAAAGATTTCCGGGATCTAGGCGGAACTCAATAACGATTCGATCCAGTGCCAAGGGATGACAGAGAGGAATTATTTCTGAAGTCCTCTTGGCTGCCATAATTCCCGCAATTTCAGCTAGAGCAAGAACGTCTCCCTTAGGATTTTTCCGGTGCTGAATTGCAAAGAATGCGTCATGAGAAAGAAAAATCTCTCCTTGAGCGATTGCCCTGCGGGCAGTAGCCGTCTTGGCTCCGATATCGATCATTTGAAAAGATTGAGTAGATGCTTTATCCCCCAATGGAGGAGAAGGTTTGATTGATTCCATAACGGCCCTCGGGTAAATAATGAGACACTTCTTTTTTCTGCAGGATAGAGCAAAGGAGATTTTTGAGTTCTTCCTTTTGAGCTTCATTTTGAAGGAGATGGCGCAAAGAGTGATTTCCTTCTCCAAAGAGACAAAGTCGGAGTCCGCCCTGGCTGGTCACTCTAAGACGATTACAAGTTGAGCAAAAATGTTTAGAGTAGGGCGCGATAAGACCCATGGAGCCCCGATAATTAGGGTGCTTAAATTCGATTGCTGGACCATCACCTTCTTCACGGGCTCTTGGAGTCCAGCCATTTTGAAGGAGATTATCGCGAATGGTTTCTCCGCTCACATGATGCTTCTTAAAAAAATGAGCTGTTTGCCCAGTGGGCATTAATTCTATGAATCTAACTGTTAAAGGACGGTCCCGAATCCATTCTTGAAATAAAGAAAAATCTTCCTCATTCCAGCCGCCCAAAAGGACAGCATTAATTTTGATATTGAGAAACCCTTCCATCAATGCCGCATCAATTCCAGCCAAAACATCCTTTAGGATATCCCGTCCAGTGATTGCTGCAAATTTTTCTGGGATCAGGCTGTCCACGCTAATATTTAAGGCAGAAATTCCAGATGACAAAAGAGCTTTGGCTGTTTGTTTCAGCTGATATCCATTTGTGGAGAGGGCAATTTTCCGAATTCCCGGAATGCCTGAGAGCATGCGTGCGATATCTGTAAGATCGCGGCGCAGAGTAGGCTCTCCTCCGGTCAAGCGGATTTTCCACATTCCTAGTTCCGCAAAAGCGTTCGCCAGGTTTCTAATTTCGGAAAGAGACAGATAGCTTTCAAAATCCTTGGATCGTTTATAACCATTAGGTAAACAATAGGTGCAGCGGAGGTTACAAGCATCCGTTATAGAAAGGCGTAAATAGGAGAAACGCCTTCCGAATCCATCTTCGAGGCTTTTCATCTAGATCGCCGCTGTGGCCACAGTAATATGCAAAAGTAAGATAAAATTCTGTCTCATCTGGGCCTCCAGATGCTCTCCTAACACGCCCAATAAAAAGTTACTAAAATTATTGCAGGTTTATACTGACCTAATTCTTGGTCCTGCTACCAAATAAAATCATCTAATTAGTGCCGCTCGCGAAATTTCAACACCCTAGTGCCGAACCCCATCTTTGAAGAGGCCCGCTGGGATTTGATTACAGGTAAAAGTTATTGTTCGGCCTTTTCAAATGTCTAATATCTGTCTAAACTAATACCTAATGCATATATTAGGGAAACTGTGGCTTTGTGGGAATCTTCGCTGGTCGTTTTTTCTCCGAATTACCTGGGTTTGGCTGCTGCCGACACTGATTGCCGTACCTTCTTTAGGGTTTGCTGAAGTAAAGCTCAAGCATACTACGGATGGGGATATTTTCCTCATCGCGGAGAGTTGCTTAGAACTTCAGGAAGAAGTGGAAGCGGTAGCTCGATGGAGTCGCTCGCGCGGGGAGACTCCTTTTCTAACCAAAATGAATTGTGAACGTACTCCGGATCTTAAAATTGCGGAAATTCGAAATCTAATCCCTGCTGCTATAAAGCAGATTTACGGAATTTATCCAAAATGTGATGGCCCCAATTGTTTTAATACCGCCCTCTTAGATGCGAAGTTGCTAAAGTATCCTCGCCACACAGGCGTTTATGAATGGAAGACGCAGTTGAGTAAGTGCAAATTGAGAGGGGCCCACGAGCGCCCACTGCCGGGAGATTTGGCGACCATTCGTGAGCGGATTTCCTCGCGGGATTATGATGAAGTTCATGGATTTACCCATGTAGGAAAGTTAGCTTGCTCTAAAAATGGGATGTACGTAGATTCGGCATGCTTGCTTGAGCCACTAAATGATTTATTGAATATTTATGGTTTTACCGATCAAGCGGAATGCTTTAACCCGGATCTTGATCAAATCCCGGAGAGCTGCGATGTATTTGTGAGCTATTATGATTGCAGTTCAATCGATAAAAAAGTCCCTCCCTCTCCCCTATTGAGTGCGGTTGAACAGAAAATTTCGTGTTCGGCAATGAATGGAGTAGATGCTTCGTTTTTACAAATTGCGACTTTGATTGAACTGGTGGAGTCAAGTTTTCAAAGTCATTCTTTATCCGAGGTTGAAACAAAGGCTGCACTGCTGTCCGCCGATCATCAGATGCAATTCCTCAATTTTAGAGATCATACGGCGGACCCGGTTAGAGATAAATCAGAGTTGAACCAGAAAGATCATTTAGGCAGAACTTTGCTTTATTTAGCTGCACGCTATGGAAAGGAAAAAGCCTTCCGAGACCTGGTCAATGCTGGAGCAGACCTAAGTTCTAAAACCAAAAATGGAGATTCTGTTTTTCATGGAGCGGCATACTCGGATAATAGTGAAATTTTAGATTTTCTAGTAAGCTTCCCGAAGGTCAAGTACTTGCTTGATAAAAAAAATAAGGCAGGAAAAACTCCTCTGCAAATAGCGGCTCTCAACGGAAAGGCGAGGGCTTTTCAGCTGCTTTTAAAAGCAGGTGCGAAATTGAAGAGTAAGGATGATAATCAAAATTCGGTTTTGCATGATGCCATAGTGGGTGGAAATGCTGAAATACTTGAAGTTCTGATTCAAGCGGGATTCAATCTAAATAAGAAAAACGCATTTGGGTATACTCCCCTAGCCTTGGCCAAAAAATATTCTCGAAATCGGTTAGTCCAATATTTGAAAACAAAGGGTGCTAAAGACCATTAGTCTTGAATGACTTCAGGCACAGATAGGGGCCAGTTTGGCTCGCAAGTTTTATCGTGTGGTTCGTTTCCTAGAATGTATTTTTCGATACTGACCTGAGGCTTGGGGCAATCGTCTTTTGCAGCTTTCCCCGTATGCGTATCAATGGGAAGAGAAACCAGTAAGGGGATTTACCAATACATTTTATTTAATAAACTAGATAGGAAGTAGTAGAATGAACCACAGGTGTTGTACCTGGGGCATTTCCTGTGGTTCATTCTACGGGTCTTTTAAATTCGCCTGAGAAGAGATCCGGTGAATCTTTTGTGTGTAACCTTACGGTTAGGCAATTAAATAAAAATTCTTAAATCTAACCATGCTCGGCGGGACGGACGCAGAAGACGGAGGCGTCAGCAATCCTGCTGCCGTGGTAGACGTTGCCATAATAGCCATCATTGATTCCGCTTTTGATAACCTAAGATGCTAAAAAAACGTGGAAGAATGGCTTTCATGGAATATACCTTTTCTCCTGTCGGTTTGGATCCGCATTTGAGAGCTTCTTCTACGCAAATAATCGAGCATCGAATCTAGCGAAACAGGTCCAGGACCATAGCTTGCCAGGTACCCAAGCAATAATGCGTAGGTAAATTCATAATTACCCGTTAGATCCACAAACGAGTGGATTTCCTTGCGTCGCGCAGTGAGAATTGCTGTTGCCATTATGGGAATTAGCGGAAGAGCGGCCAATCGAGTTCCGAAACCTAAACCAATGAGAACTCCACAGCTGATTTCAGTGCCAGCGACAAATCGAACCATTGCATTGGCATAAGGAATTCCTAAATTATGAAAGTACTCTGCATTTCCCTTCAGGTCTGAGAATTTCCGTTTAGCAGACACAATGAACGCCGTGGCGAGCGTCACACGAGAAAGGAGAGGAGGAAGAAAACTCAGCCGTGTCAATTGGGTATTCGTTTTGTCATACTGCTGAATAAAGGACTTCATCATTTTATGAAGATGCAAAGTTCATGAAACGAAAGTGGCTGGCCTAGAGCCTGCACAACCTTGTAGCGAAGATAGTCCAATGATGGTCATATTTTATGAAACTAATTCTTCGCTCGACTGGAATTGGCTTGCTTGCCGGAATGAGAACATTTGCGCCACCCGCATGGCTTATGCAGTCACAAAGCCTGCGCGTCAGGAATTTCTGGTTTTTCGCAGCCGCTTTTGAAACGGTCTTCGACAAAACTCGGTTTATTGGAAATAGAACGAGTCCCCCCCCAACTCATTGGAAGAGTGCTTTCCGGGTTAGGTACCGCTGTCTATATAAACCTACTGGAATCAAACAAAAAGGAAATCAATCTCATTAGCAGTGGGGTCACAGCAGCCCTAGCTGCAACTATTAGTACCTATACATTTTTTCATTTAAGAAAGTGGGCGTCCACCCGCCTGAAGATAGTTGATGGTTTTGTTGGCGTAGCAGAAGATGCGATAAGCCTCGAATTGGGAAGATTCTTGGCGCAAGAATTTCGCCTTGACTCAATAGTTCCAGAGAAATAAGCGCAGGTAAAATGTGGCGCGCTGACAAAGTAAGTCTTAACTTAATGAATGGCAGGTTCACCCTGATCATTGAGTAACTTTTGATTTGCCCCGGCCTTAATTAGGTTTCGTACACTAGAGTCATCGCCTAAGTGAACCGCATGATGCAACGGGGTCTCGCCCTCTGAACCTTGCGCGTTAATGTTTGCTCCATTTTCAATCAGGACTTTAACCGTTTTCTTTTGGCCCATCATTGCAGCTCTTAAAATCGGGGTGTCACCCTCTTTATCTTTGGCCTCTTTATTCGCCCCTGCCTTTAATAGGGCTTTGACCACTGTTGTTTTGCCTAGATTTGCAGAGACATGAAGAGCATTTGCTCCATTTTGATCTTTTGCCTCTAGGTCTGCGCCATTCTGGATGAGGGTATGGACTAATTTTGTTTTCCCTTCGCCTGCGGCGTCTATGAGAATGTCTGAATGGGCCTTCTTTAGATCCGGATGCCCATAGAATTCCTTAATTAATTTTGTGTTGCCCTGTTTTGCGGCCTTTAGAATGTATGGAGTCAAATTACCTCCCTGAGTTGGCCGCAGATCCCGTCTGGCCTCGCTAGCGGCTCGAATGATGTCAGGTCGATTTCTGATCACCGCTTGATCAACTGTGTTTGCACCTGCAGGAAGGTTTTTCTGAAACTTGTCAATCATCCGCTTCTGACGCTCGACTTCACTGACTCCAACTGCGTGATCATGGCGGCTCGCCTGCCTGAGCTGGACCTTGGATTTAGTATCTAGTTGATGTTCGATTTTAGCCTTAATTTCTGTCGGAAGGTGGGTGTAGTTAGCCTGGTGTTCCGTGGCCCTTCCTTCTATGGAATTCAAAGATAAAAGGATGAATAAAAGAGGGAGAGACCGGTAGAAATGACGTAATTTGACATTAGTTAGAAACTGAAGATGTGAGTTGATTAACATACTGATAGGTTATCATGAAATCTTTTAGGGGCAAATTTACCTTTCAGAACAACTTTCGGTAGGTGGAAACAAGACTTTCAGCTTTTTTTACCTTTGTTGAGAAACGCCTAGACTCGTCGCATTAATTCGAATGATTGCTCCTATCAAATATTTTGCGAGATCTCCTGAGGTCAACTACACTAATTAGCCATGATCAAACGCATCGCATTCACAGTCTATCCCGTTAGAGATATTAAAATATCCCGCGCATTCTACGAGGGCGCTCTTGCGCAGCGGCTGGGACTTCGTTGGCGTCGATGGCAGTGTCGACCATGACTACATCGGCCGCGCCTACGTCAGTTGGGTTCGGTGCGTACGCCTGGTTGACTGGATTTCGGTTAGAGCTGGGGATCAAGTCGAGAGTTTCGATGCCCATCAATCCAATAAGGGATTACCTTGATTTCTTCAGTTGATCGACTAACTCGTCTCGATTAGGAAGGTCATGATGCTTGCCGATATCAGGTTCATGATGCTTGTAAGGTGGTACAATAGCTGGAATACATCGATAAGTGAAATCGCGGAAGTGGTGATTTTCTCCACGGTTTTTGCAGCGAATCTCTCCGGTTTTAAAGAGACTACTCACAGCTGAGACCTGGTCTGGAACCTTGTGCTGAAAGAAGGTACTGCTCAAGGTCTTCATCTGATCAACAATCCAATGTGACCCAGCTGAGTTGGAATACATCCTGTTTAATGTCTGGAGAATTTTTTTATCATTCACTCTTTCAGCAATTGTCGCTATTTTATTCTTCCCTCCCAATACGTGGAGACGGATACCTGTATTCGCTTCTTTGATCTTTGCAAGACCGGCGCTAGTGCTATAAGGAAAGAGAGCATAAATATCTCGTTGGCCTGGCATTACCGCAATAAAATCGGACATTTGATTTCCGGTGTAAACCGCGTCGTCCATTCTAACGATGATTTTTTTATTTTCGGGGTCGGCGCGTAACTCAGCTGCCAAGGCCTGACGAGTCACCATCTTATAATTTTTTATTTTCAATCGCGGCTCGGCAAGACGAGCTAGCCATTCGGTACTTTTTCCTTTGTCAATTACGATAAGAAATTTTTGTTTATTATCTCGATTCAGATCATTAAATTCGTCAAGCACTTTTGCAAATTCGACTTTGAAGTCTTCAAAGGAAACATAATCTGTGATTTCAAGAAGCGCTTTGGCAGCGCGATATTCATCTTCTCCACATACTTTGTGAGCCTCAACCCATTTTTGACATTCGGGTGATTGTCGATCGAAATGGACAGGTAAGGGTAAAGGCACATGACTATCCGTCAAAGTAGGACAATAATTGCAAGAAGGCTCCCCTCCGTAATTGGCTTCGCGATTGATGCTCTTGAGAGTGTTAAACATCAAGAGCGCTTCACCCTTCGTCGGCGGAGTATTCATTTCGACTGGACCAGCGGTACTAATTTTTGATCCTAATATTCCTAACAGAAAATAAAATGCGATCATTCAAAAATTGTAGTTAATTTCATATAAAAAGAAAGCGGTATAAATGAACTCTCTCGAACAAATTTTGGAAGACCGGCCCTAGCGTTTTCACCTCGATTGCTGTAAGGGTCACCCATGACAGCGATCTCAAAGACTGAAGTGTATCGTTCTCTTTACCGGGCTCAGCTCATTCCACGGTATTATCTAGGTATTCTTCATGCTTTCTTCGCCTTGTCAGTTCTTCTAGGCGGAGCGTCCTTCGCCTTCTCTCAGCTTACTGAAGTGAGCGTGAAGGAGTGGTTGACACTTCCCGCGATCTTCTTATTTGGCAATTGGGTGGAATATTCACTTCATCGGTGGGTGCTCCACCGTCGATTGCCCGGTTTAAAGGCTGTGTATCGGATTCATTCGTTGGAACACCATCGCTTCTTCACCGAAGAGCATCCTACGTTTGACACAGTCAGGGACCTCCATACAGTCTTTTTCCCCGTCTGGGCGCCGGTATTGGCGGTGGCACTCTTTTTTCTGTGCGGTCTAGTTCTTCTCGAACCGATAGTCTCAAAGAACATCTCTCTCCTGTTTGCGGGTGGCTCGTGTCTATACTTCCTGATGTACGAGGTCTTTCATTTCTTTCATCACGTTCCTGAGAAATACGAATTGAAACTTCTGCGCTCAGCCCGCGAGCGACACCTCAGTCATCATTACCTGCCCTGGATGACAACTCGGTATTTTAATGTCACCTTTCCACTCTTCGATTGGATCTTAGGAACCGGCGGTCCATGCCATGCTTTTGCCGGCAAAACGGTTCTGATCACGGGTGCTGCATCTGGAATTGGGAGAGAGCTTGCGCTTCAATTATCTCAAAGTGGATCAAACTTGATTCTAGTGGACTTGCAGGATGTTGCTCTACAAGAAGTCGCTGCATCTTGCTTCACGAAAAATGCCCATCAGCAGAAAATAACTCTACTTCCTGTCACTGCTGACGTGACTAATTTAAAAAAGATGGAAGAACTTCGAGATCAGCTTCACTCACTTGGAATATCTCCAGACATTATTATTGCTGCGGCCGGTGTCGGAGGATTGAATCCAGCGCCTCGCTTTTCCATCCCTTTAGATCAACGGATGATGGCAATTAACTATCACGGCACAGTGAACACCTTTGCTCCCTTTATTTCGACCCTGCTACAAAAGAAAAGTGGAACCCTTATTGGAATCTCGAGTTTAGCTGGTTCTAGAGCACTTCCCTATGCTGCATCCTATAGTGCATCGAAGGCAGCTCAGTTAGCGCTCTTGGAGTCTTTTCGGATGGACTTGAGAGATGACGGAATTCGGGTACTGACCGTGCAACCCGGATTCGTGGACACACCTATGGCAAATCATTCTCAGTTCAAGATGCCATTTCGGATTTCTGCGAAACGGGCTGCAACGAAAATTCTTCAAGCCATAGCAGATCGCAAAAGTGTAATTTCTTTTCCATGGCCCATGAACTGGGCTACGACCTTCTCAAGGCTCCTTCCGAATTTCGTATACGATCGACTTATGCCGCGAATGGGTGGCATAGATAGAAATGTTGTGCCACAGGCGTTTTCTGCACTGAAATCTTTTCAGACCTGGAACTCAGGAGTGGATTCGGGATGAGGACAAGGATTGACTCGTTATTGATAGCCCGGCCATAGGGAATACCTAGTGAGGTACATCGATGACTTTGTAGTATGCTTTCAATATCGTTCTGATGCCATTCGATTTCAAAACGTGCTGAGGAAGAGACTTGCAAAATTCTCGCTATCCCTCGAACCAAACAAGACTCGTCTTGTTGAATTCGGGCGATTTGCTGCACGGCATGCAAAGAGGAGGAACACGAAACTTGAGACTATTTACTTCTTAGGTTTCACTCATTTCTGCAATCGGAATCGCAGCGGTGCGGGAAATCTGCAGGCTGCATTCTGTGGGGAAGGGAGCCATCGATTAGGTGGCTCCTTTTACCCGGCGACGGGGCCCAGCTCACTGTCCCTCCTACCCGATTCGTGGAATTAGCGGTAATTTAGCCACGTTATCTATCAAACTCAAGGTACACACCCAGCCAGGTCTTACTGCAATCCATGCTTTGTCCGCCTTGAGGGGAAGTGTACTGCTTGTTTGCAGAAATTGACAAACAACACTGAATCCAATCTACTTTATCGGGTATACCCATTATTTTATAATTTTTACGACCATTCGCCGCAGTACTATGATGTTGTAGGTAAGTCTTCTTTCCACATTTTGCTATATCAATTCCACTGGATTGGGAAGTGGGCAGGTTACCAGCCAAAGCTGAAGTCGCGTGAAATGCAAATGCAAAAGTTATTGCTAACAACGTTACATAAGGTCGCTTTGTAATATTCATATTATACTTATCCTTTATTAGTCTGAATGAAATTAAAGTTCATTTATGTATATTTTAAACAAAAAGAACTACATTGTCAATAGAGAGAGAATTTGCATTTTAAATCACGCTAGTAGCACAGGCCGCTAAAAAGCGATCTGAGATACCGTGGAACGACCATAAGCAAGAATAGTACACCCCACCAAAAATCTGCATCAGCAAAGCAGCGACAAATTACCTTGAATTCCAGAACACTCCAAACGCAGACACGGCAACCAATAAGTTAATAATTAAAATTCCATACAATGGCTTAATTGCCCCAATCGCTGCCATGACGATTGGACTCTTTAGGTGATGCCTAGCGGTAAAAACATGAGCAACAAAAGAAAAAGTACAGGTTAGCGCAATAAGCGCATATGAACGGGCATCCTCTGCCCCTTGAATTAATAAATAAACTGAAATCGCCAAAAGAGCCGCGCCCTGGCCCCGAATCACATTGTGGACCATCTCTACAGCAGTCGAGGAGAATCCCATACTCTGATAGGCCTGTTGAGGATTTTTAAAAAGGGAATTATGAAATCGCTTCGGGGCAAAAAACATTCCCAAAGATGTCAAACCGTTTAATATTTCGAATAACCAAAAAATCCATACACTCATAGTTTCCCTCTCTTTCCATTTAGTATATTCATAGAGTCCCACCTCGGCTACAATTTTAAATCCAGAATGGCGACTGATTCCAAAAACAAAATACGAGACTTCGTCCCTTGTTTTCGATATTCGGAATGGCGGAGGTTTCATATTCATGGAGCCAGAAATGAGGATGCTTGGATATCGTAGTTATAGGTGGAACTAATATAGACTATATGGTGCACGGCCCAAATCTTCCTTGTCCTGGCGAAACCGTCCAAGAAGGGATATTCTGTGAGGGATTTGGTGGAAAGGGAGCAAACCAGGCTATAGCTTCAGCTCGTTTAGGTTCCCAAGTCGCCTTTATTTCCAAAGTGGGTGCTGATTCAAGAGGAGATGCAGCGTTAGAGAATCTACGCCGCGAGGGAATCGATACAACCTATGTCTTTCGAGATGATTCGGCACCAACCGGAGTGGCTTTGATTTCAGTTAATAAAAAAGGAGAGAAGCAAATTAGTTGGGCTCCCGGAGCAAATCACAAGCTCAGGCTCTCGGAAATTCTAAGTGCGAGAGAAATTATTCATCGTGCTAAGGTAGTCTTGATTCAATTGGAGCTTCCACTTGAAACTGTTACGGCTGCGATCGAAATAGCAGCTGAATCAAATGCGAAGATTATTCTTGACCCTGCTCCACCTACTTATATCTCAAGCAAACTTTTGCGACTCATTGACGTGGTAAAGCCTAATAGGCATGAGGCAGAGTATTTGACAGGCCTGTCGGTTTACGATCGTTCTACTGCTCGATTGGCGGGAGAAAAATTACTCTTTATGGGAGTGAAGGCCGCCATTATCCAAGCTGGGAACGAAGGAAATCTTTTGCTTTCAAATCAACACGAAGTCTGGTTTCCCAGAATCCAGGTTAATAGTGTAGATGCTACTGGAGCAGGAGATGCATTTGCGGGGGCTTTGTCATTTGCGTTAGCTAAAGGTTACTCGTTGGATGACGCAGCTCAATTTGGCGATGCCGCAGCTACCTTGAAGACTACAGTCATAGGCGCTCAAGCAGGACTCCCTTCCTATGATGCAATGCTTTCATTTCTCAAGTCCAATGAAATTCAGTGGGAAAAAAGAAAGCGTGTGGTTAGCGGGAAAGATAACGCGTGATTCTTTGACCTGTCGAATTAAAGGCCTAATTTAATTTGTATTAGGAGTTTATTTTGAAATGCCTATACGTCTAAAAACTTCAGAATGAACGAAAGTTACTGGTTTGCCACGGCAAGGAAGGTTAGCAAGCTCTTTCGTACCGGCAAAAGAAACCTCACTCAAGATTGCATGCGGTTTACCGTTAATTTCCTCGTCTATAAGAACCACAGAATACCCCCTATCGTTCAAGTACTCTTCGTGACAAGTTAAAATAGGGTCAGTCGTATCCCGAACGTCGAAGTCACTACATGCTAATTGAGCTAGTTCTTTAGTAGATAAACTAACTTTTGCGACAATGGTAAGGTCGGGTTTCTCCAAAAACAGAATCTCATAGCCGCCGAAAGCTCCGTCGGAGAAATCTCGGCATTCCAAAGTCGAATCAGCAAATGCACTTAGGCCAAATATCGAAACTACAAGGGAACATAAAAGCAGTTTTTTCATCTATGAAAATTTTATCATTAAACTAAATAAATATCAATAAACCACCACATAGGTAATTAGCCTAATAATTTGACTCCCGAAGATATGTAGTTTAAAATTTAATCAATATTAGCACAAATTTTGTAATTTAATTTGAAGTACCATCTCTTTTTGATAGAATTTAAGTATGATTAAGGATAAATTATAAAGAACAGAATTTGTTTATACATTCTAACATAAATAAGAGGTCAAGCTGGCAACAGCTTGTATATAAATTATGAGTATACTGAACATTATGGGGATTAATTTACTATTATTAACGGGGCTGTGCAGTAATGCTCTTGCAGATAGTTTGGGCTGGTTATCGGTTGGGGCCGATGGTTGGACGACTCCCTGTATTTCAGACGAGATTGCAGCGATGAATGGATTTAGACACGGCGCTAATGGTAATTCTAGAGGTGCCGCACAAAAGAGAGCTTGTATACTTGCCGGTTATCCTGATAAAAGTAACACTTATTCAGATTGTGGAGGTTGGAAATTTAAAACTAAGTGTCAACCTAAAAAGCCCATCAAAGATGATCTAACGAAATTAGATCCTAACAAACCGAATTGGTCAATCTGCGTTAGCTCTGTAGAGGCTAGAGCTGTAGGATTTCTCAGTGCAGACGATGCCAATAATCAGGCCTGTATTAAGCATGGTTTGCGCATGTCAAAAATTTCTAAGGATTGTGGAGGTTACCAATTTCAACATCAATGTCAGGCTGTCCCGTCCCACTAACTTGACCGCACCTGTTTTTATTTCGTCGTGTTAATGTATTTCAGAATTTGCGTCAACTTGCTTTACATCTCTGAGTTGGATTCTGCCTTTCAAGCGGTAGTTCTGTCCTTTGCATAGAACGATCTTCGCTCGATCGAAGATGCGATCGACAGTAGCGTTCGCAATGATTGGATCCGGGAAGAATTGTTCGCCAAAAAACTGCAATCCGCATAATTTATCTCGACGTAATCCTATACTCCACCGGTGGCGTTGTAGGGACGATGCATCACCTATATTTCAGTGGTACCCCGGCTGCCCATATGGCCTTAGGAGGTACCTTTTCCGCAATGGAAGTAATACCGCTCTTGTTACTTACGCTTGAAGCGTGGCCTTTCATGAAATCAGGAGACCAGGCAATTTCAAAAGGAAACTACCCTCATCGTTTGCCTAGGAATAACTTTATTTGTTGACTTACTCTCCTATGTGTTCTGTCAAATTAATTTAATCTCTCATAATAAAATCCTTTGTAACTCTATGTAAATTATAAACCACACGAAATACCAATCCAGGGGAGCAAGGGGATTCCAATTCAGTGCAGATGGATAATCGTGAGTGATCGTACCTGCAATCAAGGCTGGCGCTTAGGAAGTCAATTATGAATACCGTCTAGGAAGACGAGTTGGGCCGTCTCTATAGGAAGTATGCGAAAGTTAAAACTCCCCGCAATTATTTGGGAGTAAAGTAGCCAATTCTTGAGCGCCGTGCAAAGGGCGCAATATCTAGCAGGTGTAAGTCCTGTCGACAAAGGAAGGAGCAATTCTATGTCGTAGCGAACATTGCGTGACCAATCCTGGTAACGGGATACACGAAGCGTATGGAGCGAACCACATCAGCTTGAATGCGAAAGCGTAAAGCAATCCAGCCTCGAAATGCTACTGAATACTGTGACAGGCCAAGCTGTAAGAATAGCTGAAGCCAATATTCCGAAGACCGCTAAGCGAGGTTTAGGAAGACGGCGGGGTCGAAGAGCCTTGCGGGTGTGGAGAGATATTGCAGTCAACACGGGAAGTCTCGTGGCCTCGGCATGAAGTCGTCAAGGATCTACAAAGGATAAAACCGAAGGGGTCCGGGTGGGCCACGTGATGACAGAGAGAGCGTAGTACCGAGGAATCGGGGTAATGCCCGTGGAGGGAAGGTCTTTCAGTAACTGACAAGCGGAAAGAGGAAACAAGACGTGTCCACACAGCACAGGGACCAATTGGGCTTGTTAACGAAATTAGACCGCGTAGAGCAAAGATCGCGGCGTGATCGAGGGACGGTGTTCAATAATCTTGGACACCTGATTAGTCTCGAAATGTTGCAACTATGCCACAACATGCTGGATGGAAAGAAGGCTGTGGGTATAGACGGTATAACCAAGGAGGCATATGAGAAGGACTTAGATAATAACCTGAAGAATCTTTTGATGAAAATTCGAAAAGGCTCTTACCATCCGAAACCATCGAGAATTGTAGAAATTCCGAAATCAGACGGAGGTCAGCGCCCGTTGGCTATATCTTGTCACGAGGACAAAATCGTACAAGACGCGGTCAAGCGAATTCTGGAAAGAATCTATGAACCAAATTTTCTTGAATGCTCTCATGGTTTTCGGCCAAAACGCGGATGCGATACAGCACTTGTGGCTTTGGACGAGCACCTGAAAAGCTATGATTGTGGAGCAGTATTGGAAATTGATTTGCGAAAATATTTCAATACAATTCCACATGAGCCACTCGTTCGGCTTTTGAAACTGAAAATTACGGATAGCAGATTCCTCCATTTAATCATCAAGCTTCTAAAGGCCTCAACTCTGGGAAGGGATGGGAAAGAGGAAAGAAATAAAGTGGGCTCACCCCAAGGTTCAATTCTCTCACCTATCATCTCTAATTTGTATCTCCACTACGGTGCGCCAAGAAAGCTGCGCATGTCTTGTGGGTGAAAGTCCCACTATGAAAGGAGAAGCTGCTTTATCATATACCGAGTCTTGCAGGCCTGGAGGTAACGAAAGGTTTGAAGCGTAGACAGGGAAACATTCGAGCCGGAAATCGAAGACCGTCAGGTCGAGACTGAACAGATTGCGCCCCGTTATAGGTTAATTGTGTGAGTCTAGGCGTGCGTAGTTGCCGTAGACAATAGTGAGTAATCGGTAAAATCAGCGAATCCGATGATCGCAAGCACCGGGGTCAAAGATGTCGGCGAGTCTGTAAAGATGTGCGGGGAACTTGGGAAGCCCATGCCTTCTCTTAAGATGAGAGTATTTGATGCACAAGTGCTTACAAACATTAGGCATCGAAAATGAAGCATGGGTGGCGGAGTCCACCACAGTAGCTATGAAACGAGTAATGATCGTGGAGCCAAGGGTGGGCAGTTGTAAACGAGTGATCTAGGAGGCAAACGATGTCCATACACAGCATAGATGGGATAGCATGGTCTGCTCGTCTAGAACACATAGGTGTTGTTTCAGCCCGAAACAAGAATACGGTGTTTAATAATATAAGTCACCATGTGAATGAAGAGACGCTGAAGAGATGTTTCGATCGCATTGATGGAACAAAAGCGATCGGAATTGATGGAATAACAAAGGAAGTATATGGGAAAAACTTAGAATCCAATCTGAAGAACCTTCTAATGCGGATACGTAGAGGCACATATGACCCTAAGCCTGCCAGAATTGTTGAAATTCCTAAGGAAGACGGCAGTACAAGGCCTCTAGCGATTTCTTGTCTGGAAGATAAAATTGTCCAAATGTGTGTAAATAATATACTGACGAGAATATATGAACCTCTATTCTTATCGTGCTCGTATGGTGCTCGCCCAAAGCTCAGCTGTATTGATGCGCTTCGAGACGTAAACCAAACAGCTTTTAA
>JBDSKY010000389.1:0-5995 GCA_039916675.1 Bdellovibrionia bacterium | reverse complement strand
TGCTTAATTTCGCGGCCCGCCCAAGCTCAGCTGCTTCTGCTAATCTGGCCGCCTTTGCTGCATTGACTGCCTCACTTGCTTCCGTAGCTCCTTGCGCCACCCTACTTAATTTCGCGGCATTTCCAAGCTCAGCCGCTTCTCCTAATCTGGCGGCCTTTGCTACTTCGGCGGCTTTACCTGCCTCAGCACCTCCCTGTGCTACTTTACCTGCCTCAGTAGCTCCTTGCGTAACCTTCGCCGGTGCAGAATCCCCTAGCTCCTTCGAGAGTCTTAGCATCGCTGCTTCCGCGCTCTCTTTCCCCGTCTCCTGAATTGCCGTTGCCCCAACCTTCGTTCCAGCTTCCGCACTCTTAGATGCAGCTTTACCCATTAATCGATTATAAATAGTCATTTCTTTTGAGCTGAGCTTCCCTCCGTTCTTCAGAACCCCGCTATAATATTTTAACAGTTGCTCAGGAGGCACGCCGGCAGCCACTGCTTCAGTGTCGCCAAATTGATCCATTATGACTGATAATAAAATCGGCATGGGCAAATAAAGTGCAATACTTCCCATTAAATTTTCGGCCACAAGTATTCTTAAACCCAAATTCAAATCGTTCGACGACGAATTCTTCTCATCACCAAAATCAACATCTTTTAATACTTGAAACGGTTCACCCTGAACTTTTATTCCGAATTCTGCACCCAAATCCAAAGCCATGGCACCCAGGTCGAGGACTGTGCAAGGGATTAAAGCGGGAACAAATCCAAAACAAGCACTACCACATGTCACTGAAGTAGCTGTATATACGATAGCGCTCGCCAAAACCCAATCCCCAGAAGTCTTATCTAACTCTTTAGCTGCACAGTGAGGCCCGACCATATCCCAGGTGGCTAGTGCGGCCTTTCTGCATGCCGCAAAATCTTTTCCGTCTTTACCGTCATAAAGTACTTCGCCGTATTTTATAGGCAGGACACTTAAATCTGCATCTTTTTTGCCGCATGGGGAAGTACCGTCCTCAAAAGTTTTCAGAACGGCGTTATATTTATCGCAACCCCCATTGCAAAGCCCCCAAGAATCAACTTCGGCATATGCTTCAGGCGGGAGAATCCAGCTTGGAAAGCTAAGAGAAATAATCTCTAAAACCACAATAATTGAAGTAAATTGAGCTTTCACACTATGTACCCCTCGTCGTATCGTAACTTTAAGTGCCTTAAATATTAAACAATAAATTATAAAATGAACTAAAGATAGGAATGAGGAACGGGAAATACAAATCGACTCATAAAAACAGCATTCTGGAACAGTAGGCCATGGCTGCAGGGAAAAAGTTCTCTTAAACTATGAACTTACGTGCGGTTTAACTCTTCTGTTCGAATTTAGTCCTAAGAGAACGATAATCTTCCTCAAGCTTCTGCAGCGCCGTTTTTAAATTCGCAACGGAGCTTGGTACCCCTCCCGAAGTAAGAAGCCTATCGATAGCACTGCGGGCATTTCGTTTGACCCGTCCATCAGTATCCAACTTGAATATTTTCTGCAAAATTGGAACAGCTTCTACACATTCGGAATCTGCCAAACTGTGAACCAGCTGAATTCGAAGCCTAAAATGATCTTCATCACTCAACTGCTCAAAAACTCCGAGAATTTTGGCTTTTTCAGAACTTCTCGCTTTCAGTAAAACCTTCCCCAAGGCCCGAACCGCCGCAGAACGGGCATCAATACTCTGCCCCCGCTGAGTCCAATGGATTACGGTTTGGAGAGCATTCGCCCGCTCTCCGCTTCCGATTCCAGGGAGTTCGGACAAGGCATTTAAAGAGAAGTTTCGAATTACGTCGCGATAGCTGGGTTTTTCCATCTGACGAAGAAGGAACTTTTCTACCTCACTAACTTTTTTCTCCTGAGTCACATATCCAAGCTCCAATTGAGCCATTGACCAGGCATAGGTGGACTCGGCTTCGACGTAGTAACTTTCATCTTTTTCAGCAAGAGCCCTAAGAGCTTCAGCTGCTGAGGAATGATGATAGGTACCCAAAGCTTGGACTACAGCCCTTCTCGCTTTTGGATGATTCACTTTTAAGCTTTGAATCAGAACCGACCGAGCCTCGGCTGTACGAAGCTCAGCCAATACAGAGGCGATTTCAACTTGGACTCCCCAAAAAGAATCTACCAATAGAGCTTTACCCAAAGCCTGAGTTACCTCTAAGCCCGAAGTTTTATCATTTTGTACAAGTTCGTGAGCCGCTTCAATGCGTCCCATACAATCTTTATCGTATATCAATTGATACAAAAGCATTTCTTTGGGGCGAGGAAACTTTAAAGATTTTGGAATCGCATGACCCGGATCAAATCTAACCATGAGCGGTTTGCTTGAAGCGGGCAAAAACACTCGCTCCCTGGCTTCTTGAATTTCCAGTCGATGCGTAATTACTTCGCCACCCGCAAGTGTCATTTCCAAAATCACGGGAAGGTGAAATAAATGAGTAGTAGCGCCCTCCTTAGTAATGGAAGGTGCCCCTTCAGTTTGTTTTTGCTCAATTACCCATTCGGTCTGCTTCTTTTCTTCATGCCACGAATAGGTGAGTTCAAATTCAGGATACCCTGCTCCAAACACCCATTCATCGAATAATCGTCTCAGGTTTTTCCCAGTGGCATCTTCAATGGCACGAATCAAGTCAATGGTTTCCACACTCTGATCACGATGGCGAGTCAGATAGAGCTGGATGGACTTCCAAAATAAGTCGTCGCCCAATACGTAGCGAATCAGATTAAGTACTAAACCGCCTTTTTGATAAAGATGAGTATCGAATAGATCAATGGGTTCAATATAAGTGTTACAAACAATGGGGCGTCGATAACTATTCTGATCCTCGGAAAGATACTCTCTGAAATCTTGAAAGGCATAATACTTGCCCTCCTCAATACCATTATACGAGCCCTGCCCGGTCTCGCCTTTAAGGCTTGGCCTACACTCTACCCAGACTCGCTCCATAAACGTGGCAAATCCTTCATTGAGCCAACCATGAGACCAGTCCCGGCAAGTTACCAAATCTCCAAACCACTGATGAGCAAGCTCGTGTGACACCAAAGGATCCGCCGAAAAATCCAAATGCGCCTTCTCATCATGCAAAACTAAATCGGTTTGTGTCGTAGCTGAAGTATTTTCCATCCCGCCAAAGATAAAATCCTGAACTGCAACTTGGCTGTATTTTTCAAAGGGAAATTCAATGCCGGTTTTATTTTCAAAGACTTCAATCATCCGGGCAGTATTACCGAAGGCTCTCTTGCCGTCCGCTTCTCGCCCCTTCGCGACGAAGTATTGAACAGGTAATCCGCGAGGCCCCAACTCAGACCATTCGGAAAACTCCGCTATAACCAGAGAAATCAAGTAAGTCACATGAGGGGAGCCGAGGCGATAATGGAACTCCACGCTCGCACCTGACAGAATGTGAGCTAAATCACGACCCAACAAACCCTGATTAATTTTTTTCTTCGAAAGAAGCGCCCCATTGGAAACAGCAGTAAACCCCTCGGGAACCACCACCCGAATTTCCGAAGTTGCTTTTTGATTCGGATAATCCAAAGTAGGGAACCAATAACGACTGTCTTCATCTTGCCCCTGCGTCCACATCTGATAGGGCTTTTGAGGGTAAGCTTCATCCGGACCTGTAAAATACATTCCTCTACGAGGATGATCGACCTGATAGTGAATCACAATTTCATAGAGCTGATCAGCCTTAGGCTCCCCTAAATCTATTCGGAGAGTAGTTCCTTCTATGAAGAAATCGGCTTTCTTCCCAAGTTTGCCGGAATTACCCGACTTAACCTGTTTTGTTTCATCGATTATTTTAGCAAAAACTTCGTCGATCTTCAAATTAACCTGGTCCAGGCGTAACCACTTTTGTCCTGGAGAGATCACACGAACGGTCTGAATGGCGCTACCACGAAGCGTCTTCGTCTTAGGGTCAGCGACGAGATCTAAAAAGATATGCTCCAGGCGAAAGGGCCTGTCAGGCGCATAGTGAACATCAGACCCCGCAATTGCAAAAGACCTGCGTTCACTTCCTCGAACAGCTTGAAACGAAGTTTTTTGTGTTTCACAGAATCGACAAATCATTTTTTCTCGCATAAAAAACTCCATAACACAGTGACACGCATCGCAGCTACCGCTCACTTTACCTCTCTATAATAAGTATAATTTTCCATAGTTACAAATTCGAATTAATTAAGTCAGATGAAAGTCTGACAACTTCAATATAGTATAAGTATGTAATATTATATAAATTTTCCTAAAGCCGGCAAATTCTGCACCGATGAGTGCCATGTAGGTTAAGCATGGAATGCTACCTACTAAATCAAGGAGGAATAACATCGAACTTACGAGGAGATTAGTATGGGTTTGCGTATAATGACCAATATTCAAGCGTTAACTGCTCAAAGGCATCTGGGGATTAATATTAATCACCAGAAAGATGTCTTCGAACAGTTAGCATCAGGATCTAGAATAAATAAGGCTGCCGACGATGCTGCCGGATTAGCAATCAGCGAAAAACTGAAAGCTCAAATCCGAAGTATCAGACAAGCATCCCGAAACAGTAACGATGGTGTCAGCCTGATTCAAGTAGCTGAAGGCGGCATGAACGAAATTGGAAACATTTTGACTCGTATGCGAGAGCTTTCGATTCAAGGCGCTTCTGACACGATCGGCGATTCGGAACGCGGCTTTCTAAATAAAGAAATTCAGCAGCTAAAAGCTGAAGTCGACAGAATTTCCAATACCACGGAATTCAATGGCACGAAGTTGCTCACAGGCACTTCCCCCCCACTTGAAATCCAAATCGGTACACACAACAATCCACTTTTGGATCGTTTCGTATTTGATTCCCAAACCCTAGGTACATCTTTAGATGCCTTGGGATTGGAAGGCATAGCTACCGATACCAAATTAGGTTCACAAGAAAATTTGGAAATGCTCGATAATGCAATCCAACATTTGAGCGGGAATCGTGCGACGGTGGGCGCTCTTCAAAATCGCCTCATCTCCACAATTAACAACCTCGCTGTTTCGCGCGAAAATTACGAAGCTGCTAATAGCCGTATCCGAGATACGGATTTCGCAGAAGCCTCCAGCGAAATGGTTAAGAGTAGTATCTTAGCACAAGCAAATACGGCGGTTTTGGCACAAGCCAACACAACCTCTCAGTTAGCACTCAAGCTTTTAAGTTAAGCTTGAGTCGATGGGTACTAGGTCATTTTATACGCTGGCAGGGGGGAATATTTAGGAACTGATGTTCCCCCTTGTTTCAAAAGCCTCTTAGCCTTATAAGAGTGACCTATGAGCAACCTACCAGAAGCGTATTGTGTTAAATGTAAGCAAAAACGTCCTATGAAAGATTCCCAGACAGTGAAAATGAAGAACGGTCGAGACGCTCTTCAAGGCAAGTGTGAGACTTGTGGCACTGGGATGTATAAAATCCTGGCCAAAGCCAAGGCTTAGTTAGAAAGCTAAAGTGTCATTTATAAGTAAGTAGTGGTTCGGAAGTAGCTAAAAATAGCCCTGAAGTAGCTTTTCAAGAGTTGCTTCTTTTCCAGCATTCTCCTTTTTGACACCCCCATTCAAATGAAATCCAAATTTCAAATTCCCATTCGGCATCCCGAATATCGATATCCACCGGCCACGAATCCTTATTGGACAAAGAGCCAAAATCAAAAAGGTTTTGCTTTTTCCGATAACGATACAGAAGCCCATATTGGGCACTGGAGAAGTAAATTCCCCTTTGCCCAAGAACAGGCTGCCGAGCTAACCGTACCGCAGGAATCGGGGAAATCGCAAAAATCCCCCGAACTCCACGTCGAGATCGGCTGCAATGCAGGGCATGTAATTCTCGAATGGGCGGCTTCGAAGCCAGAAGCCCGATTTATTGGAATTGATTGGAAATTTAAGGCTATTTTTCGAGGAGCTGAAAAAGCTCAAAAAAGAGGACTAAAGAACGTTCTTTTTTTCCGAGCCCATGGTGA
>JBDSKY010000388.1:0-2608 GCA_039916675.1 Bdellovibrionia bacterium | reverse complement strand
CTTTTCTTTGTTGCACGGGGTGCCCCTTTTATATTGCAGGAGCACCAAGCAGAATCTGTGCCAATTACCGCTTAGCGCCGTGGGGCCCTGGCGGGTAGTAAAACTGTTGTTGTAACATTCAGTGTTCCATACGAAACGGAGACTTCGGCAGATCCTTCTTTCCAGCTTTTGGGGGAGGGTACTAAGTGGCCACAGCCTTGAAAACTTCCCCATTGAGGGTCCACTTTCCAAATGGTTTGGCAAGACACTTCAGTCACAGTTCCATCCTGACAAATCGCGTTTGAATTTAATTTTATGAAGGCACTATTATCAATGATGGAGGACAATTCAGCAACTCGAACGGCAATTGAATTTAAAGACTTCCTAAACTTGAAGGTTTGGGTAGCGTGCACTTCATCTAAGAAAGACGCGGATACTGATATGTCTGAGTCAACGCATTCATATAATAATTTATTGGTATCTAACGACACAATAGGAGGAGTGGCCTTCCAAGTTACATCTGGCGTAGCATCAATTTTATTTCCATCGGAATAGTTAACATAAGCGCGTAGTTCAATAACATTCCCGGTGGTGACTTCTTGCGAGGGTAGCCAATCTATCTGAAGGGAAACTGGTTTACGCAAGGAAAGGGGGGCCCGAGATTGTGAATTATGGGAATCGGTAGGACGCAAGGTTTCGGGGCGCTCTAAGTATTCTAATTTCTTTTCTGAAGTCAGGTCAGGATAGGCATCAAGAAAAAGAACTTTTGCATCTCTGTCGAGGAAGTTATAATTCTCTGCAACAGAGATTGGGGTAGCGCAGCCGTTCATCGCAGCAAGGCAAGCCATCGAAATTGCCATTTTATAATTAAGGTTGGAACGGGTCATCTTTACCTGCAATTACTATTTGCGCTTTTGCCAAATTAATACCTTCCTTCGCAAATTCTTCCAGTACACGGGACTGGATGTAATCGGCAATGCGGAATTGTAAACCGAAATTATCTATAAAATAGAGTAATTTAAAATTGATCCAGGACTCGGTAGTGTCAGCAATCATGACGAATGGGGGAGGGGTTTTTCGGATTTCCGAAACTGAAATTGCGGCTTTGACAAGGAGTTGCTTGGCGCGAGCCACTTCGACATTAAATGGGAGTCTAAAAATAATATTTCGCATAATAGGGCGATATTTAGTCGCAAAGTTGGCGATCTGAGCCTGGCCCATGATTCTATTCGGTACGGTAATAGCTTCTTCTCCAAAGCCTATGAGAACTGTCGCTCTCCAAGATATGTCGTAGACTTGCCCTACCCATTTTTGTGTCCCTGTTTGAATTTCTATCCAGTCTCCAATTTCGTAAGGTTTGTCGAATTGCAGGGCTACACCTGCAAATAAATTTCCTAGCGTGTCTTGAAGCGCAAGACCAAGTACAAGAGAAAATATGGCTGAGGTGGCCAATAGCGGGGTTAACCTGACATTGAAAATTTCGGCCCCGATCCAAGCGGTCAAAGCAATGGAAAGCAAAAGGGTAAAAAGGTTAACTAAAAGGACAGGAAACGACACTCGCATGTGGCTCAGATAGAGATATTCAAAAACTAGAATTCTCCATGCTTTCACAAAGATGGTTGACCCTGAAAGAATCGTGGCTAATCCGAGATAAGTAACGGTTCGCTCGATGAGTGTCGTATCAGGAAAACGGTTTAAGCCGTAATAAGTGGCATAGAACACGGTTCCGAAAATTAGGTGAAAACCGAGGTTTTTAAATTGCCCGTCAAGGCGCCGGTGTCGGTCTTCGGGAAGATTGCGTAAGAAAAGTTTTGAAATGATCCAGGCCCCTAGAACCAAGGCAAGTGTTACAATAGTGGGTTCCAGCTGAATAAATGCTTCGATTCGTTCGAGCTGGACCCAAGGTTGAGACTGGATTTTAGAAGTCACAGAACACTTCTCGGAACAAATTACTGAATTCTAAACTCGGGAACAACATATCGGACAATTTCTCCAGCAAACTGTTTTTTAAATTCGCATACTCCGAAGTAAGGGTCTTCAGGTTGAGATTCCTTCATATAGCCATTAAAGTCATAAGTTTCAATTCCCATTCTGGCGCATTGAGTTATCGCCTCCCAATGTGCAGTCGCTGAAGTGCTGATGGCTGAGCGCAATCCGGGAAGTCGATTTTCATAGCCGAACAGATAGTGGGCCTCCTTGCCCATTTGGCAGATGAGAATTTGAGTTAGGGCCTGGGTGACAGATTTTTCCTGCTTTTCGGAAGTGACGAGCCAAAAAGAGGGAGTCCAAGGAGACTGGATTTTGGGTTCTTGAGTGAGGGCTTGGAACCAGGTCAGAGGTGGAATAGCAAATCCGCGGGTGCTGCTAAACGCGGTTATGCCCGGGACAAATTGTCGTAAAAGTGAAGAAGAGAGTTTCTCCCATTTTGTTTGGATAGGACTCTCCCATGACCTGGATAAGGTTCGCTGCATTCGATGGGAGAGCGCCTCGAATTGCTCAGCTTTTGACGACCTCAATTTTAGAATAAGTGTGTCGGCAAAGCATTGCTCTGCGGCCTCAATCGGCAAGATACTCAAGCGATTTCTGACGGTGCTGTCAGTCCATCGGGGTCTTAGAGAAAGTGAATGAA
>JBDSKY010000387.1:0-5268 GCA_039916675.1 Bdellovibrionia bacterium | reverse complement strand
CCCACAACGACTTTGGTTGCTTTGGTGCCCAAAGGCCCGGCGATTCGCTGCGTACGGGAAGCGGGGCAGCCACAGAGTATGCAGACCGCAGACAATTTAGTTACGTCTTCGGCTACGGCCAAAAGCTTAGGCATTGGACCAAAAGGTTGGCCTAAGTAATCCATATCTAAGCCGGCCAGGACAACATGGATTCCACGGTAAGCTAGTTTCTGGGCGACATCGACGATGGAGTCGTCAAAGAACTGAGCCTCATCAATCCCTACAACTCGAGTATTGTCTTCTAGCAGATCTAAAATATCCAGAGCTTTACTCACTGCCTGGGACGCCATTTTATTGGAATTGTGGCTTTGCACATGGGTAGTGCTATATCTGTTATCAACCCGGGGTTTAAAAACCTGAGTCTTTTGCCGAGCGATTTGGGCGCGTTTTATGCGGCGCAGTAGTTCTTCAGTTTTACCGCTGAACATGCTTCCACAAATTACTTCGATGTTCCCTTGAAATTTGAATTGGGCCCTGTAAGTCATTCCACCGTTTCTCTCTTGTTTTTGCCCTATCAGACGATATTAATTCTCGGAATACAAGAGGAATTCGCCTTCGCGGATCAGTCTGCTTACTGACCCTTCACTGGTGCTTCGACAGCCTCTTGCAGTTTTAATAGAGCCGCCCGATTTTACGGTGACGGTGAAAGGGCCGCGACAAGGGAATTTTTTGTTAGGACGACTCTGTGGAATGTCTATGAACCGATTTGCTTTATTTAAAAACGATAAATACTTGTTCTCGACGATTGGCCCTTTTTTGAGAAGCTGTTTAGCTAGGTAGCTTTTTACGATGATCGAATTTTTGTGGGAAACTACTTGAAACAGGTAGTGGTCCCTGCCGAGTTCATAATCTATGGTGACGCTACTATTGGAGTCTTTACTTTCCAAGGCTTCAGCCGACAAATCGGCCGCAGTATTTTCAGAAAGCGCGCTTTCCCGTTTGCTGGAGGAGGTGCAGGCAGCGATTAAACTTAGAATGATGGAAAACAAATAGAGGCTGAAAAAGGCAGGAAGACGTAAATTTAAAAGCGGAATATTATTTTTCATAAATTCGTGGTCCTTCCCCGATGGTATCAGAGTTTGGAGGAATGAAAGACTTGAGGGTGCAATAGGCAGGGCCTACAACAGGCTCCGATTCGCAACCCAACAAAGATCTGATTGCAGGATTATTCCCAAAGATTTTAGAAATTCTAACGGAAGGAGATGGGTGAAACTCGGTTCCTATATCGTTCGTTTCAGTTTCTTGTTCGCAAAGGTCTTTTACTGAATTTCTAGCAGCATCAATAATTTGAGGGCCACGGAATTCGGTAGAGAAATGTTTGAGAGCGTTAGCTGTAATTTGAACTGCAAGCCAGTCTGCAAATGTTTCTGAAAGTTGATCGTTGGCTCCGCATTCAGAACGATTATTTCGTGTTGCTATCAATCCATTTTGGAGGAAGCAGCCAATCAATTGGTCATAGGCTGGAAATGAGAGGCGTACGGACCTAATTTCGCATGGATCAATTGAATGGGCAAGTTCGTGGGCGAGGGTAAAGACGATATTGAACCAGGATTTAGCTACGAAAATATACGCACCTCCAACGCGTAATCTCATCTTTCCTTCCTGAGTGCGTTCGTAATAAATTTCGTTTTTGGTAAGTAAATCAGGCTCATCAGAGTAAATCGACGCTGGCGGAGGGAGTTCCAATTTGGTTTTCTTTAATCGAGCCTTAAGTAATTGTTTCTCGCGAGCGGTAAAAACGGCGCTAGATTGTTGATTAATAAATTGTTCAATATCATTTTGGACCCAGCGAAAGGCAGATTCTATTCTCCCCCGTCTGGCAGGGCTAAATGTTTGGATTGCCATTTCTTCATCGATTTGGTCAATGCTCCAGTCCCGGTGGGCATGAATAATGTCGCGATACAGGGCTAGGGCTAACTTTTCTCCTTCAACATCGCTTCGTACTTGTCCTGTAGGGTCATGAATAGCGGCGGTTTTTTGACAGACTAGCTGATAGATATTCTGGCAAGAATTGGTCGAGGTATCAATATTGGGAACAGGTTGGGTTCCAGCGGGAGTTCGCAAAGACTCTGAAGTTGAGGAAGAAGTGGACGTCAATGAATGGGTGCGGTCCCATAGTGTCCGAGCCCCCAAGCCGCAGAGAAAAATGCCGATGGCAAATCCGAAAGTATGTTTTCGACTTCTTAGCATGCTCTCCTACGATGGATGTGGTCTAGGACAGAGATCAAAGGTTTAAGATCAGAAAGCTTTCTTCTATTGTTTCAAAAAATGAAGCAATTGGAAATAGGCCTACAATTGCCGGGTTGGATCGAACCCGAGTCTTTTTGGCGATCTTCCAAGGGGTATTTTTTAAAAAAAGGACATGAAGAGCTGGATGATTGAAAATGCGAAAAATATAAATCCAAAAAATAGGATTCCAAAGAAGAGGAGCTTCGGGAACAAGGCCACGATAGTCGCTCGTGTAGTTCCGATACGATAAACTTCTCGTGCACCAATAATCGTAACCACTAGAGTATAGACCGATGCAGCAAAGCTACCAAAGGCAGGTATTGCAGCCAATATCGCGGGGCTCAGGCCATAACACACAATCCTTACAGCAGACGGGTAATTAACCGTTACCTTAGGAGGGACCAAAATCCTCGCACCGATATAAACAAAAAATGAAGTATAAAGAATCGAAATCAGTGTAAAAAAAGGATCGGTGACTATAGAGCCCGCACTTAGGAACCAACCCATGAGATGGTCTCTTAATTGCGCTAACTGCTCGCTACGACCTGGTGTGTCAATCTGAATTGAATCTCCGGCCCTCATCAATATATCCCGCAGATACCCATGAAGGGACCCCCCGATTGCAAGGTGCCAGAGGTATCCAAAGGCAGCTCCCAACCAATGAGTTACAAGTGCAAATGCCAAAGGCCTCGCAATATCGTTCGAGGCCGGCAGCTCGCGAAAAAACTTCGTTGGATGGGTTAAGATACACCACAACTGCGAGAAATAATTTTGAATCAGAGCTAGTCCTGATTCAAGCTTCGGAGGCCTAGTACGTTGTGACTTGCCGCAGCTCGGGCAAGTTAAGGGCGCATCACCGGCTGCCTCGGCGTCCTGAAAATTAAAACCGCAATGCGGGCAATCAATCATTTCTTCGCAGCATCCATATTGGTTCCGGGTTTCGCTTCAGGTTTTGTTTCTTTGGCGACCTTGAAGAAATCTTTAGTCCAAGGTAGGCCTGATTCTACGGCGCTATCAATCAAAAACACCTCTGGTGTCTTGGAAGGCATGCTCTGCAAATCTCGTGCATAGAGCTTACTGTCCTTTTTCCAGAAAACGATAGTGCGTTTTGTTTCTGTTTTATCATCGCCCATCACTACTTTTAGTCCGTCTTGCTCTCCGGGTGGGATGGCTTTACCAGTAATGAAGTCCTTGATCCGATTTCCTGAGAGTTTATCTAAAGTAGCTTGTACTTTTTCATTCGAGGCCTCGGTTTTATCGGATTCAAATAACCACTTCCCGTTCTCGTTCTTTAGGACTAAAGGAGCATTCCCAATCGGAGTACCGGAAAAAGCTAGGCGCTTAATGGCAAATTTTTCCATCGAAGTCATTAGTTTCGTAAGCCTTAAATCCTTCGCGCTTTTATCGAGTCTTTCCTTGGTGCTGGGGTCTAGCTCGAAGAGTGGGTCAAGGTTAGAGAGTGTGGCTAGAAGCTTGCCGGTGGGCGTGAAGGGCTTTTTCTGAAATAAAGTGAGTTCAACGGGAGCAGGGGGGGGCTGGGTTTCCCCTTTTTCCTTCTGCAGGGTCAATGTAAGTACTTTGGAAAATCCTGCCAACGCGGCCTTAGCTTTCGCATCGTTTTTATTGTCGGAAACAAATGATTTAGCAGACAGGAAGGTCGCAGTGGTCAAGAGATTATCGATATTTTCAATGTCTCCAGCGAGGTCTCCTTTAGGGGTGTGAACGGTCCAATTCCCTTCTTTTCTCTCTGCAGTTAATTCTCCGTTTGCAGTGCTGTCTAATTTCAGAGAAGTAATGTCATGAGCGCCAACGGAAAAAAGTTTCTTGTTCCGCCAGTAGGCCAGGTCATGGTCAAAGTTGGCTTTAAAATAAGTGCCGATTAAGTAAATGCGGCTTTCGTCGATTTTTCCCGCAGCGTTTTGACCAGAAGGAACTTTTTCCTCCACTGCAAAAATACTATCTCCCATAGGGTGAGCCTGGCCTAGGTAAAGCACGGTTTCACCTGAGCCGGTAGCAAGTTTAACTTTTTTTGCCGATGCCAGGGACGCTGGATCCAAGCCATATTCCTTTAACAGCGAGGACTTTTTCTCTTGGGTTTCGTCCTTTAAATCAATCACATCATTTGAGCTGAGATTATTGAGAGTTGAAATGAGGGAGTTTACATTTGCATCGTCTGCTCTTAACTTGGCGGGTTCTGAAATCTCCCATTTGGAATTATCGCCTGGCTTGCAGAGATTGGCTGCAAAGTCCGAGCAAGTTAGGGTCACGGTTCTCCCTGCGTCTGTGAGTGAGACGGATTTCACCGGGGAGTCTTTCAGAACAAAAAGTTTTTTTGACTGTTCGTCCGCACTCTCTTGGCTAGGTTTATGTTTAAATTCTAGCCAGTATGCGAGAGTACCCAAAGTGAAAAGCATAATAGCAAGACCGAGCTGACGATTCCAACTGATGTGACTCATTTTAAACTCCTTTAAAGCTTACGACGCTTCAACCAAATGCTTACGCCTGCAGCCGCAATCAAAAATGGAATAATGAAAACCGTGAGTAACTTGATAAAACTTCCTGCTTTATCCGAAAGTTCGATTTTTCCAGAAGTATCTTCCTTCGTTCTAATGGAAATCAAACTTTCATCCTCAACCACCCAAGACACGGAATTCAAAAAGAAGTCCAAATTGTCCATGTAACGCGTGTAGCTATTAGTGGCGAAATTCGATGTACCGAACGCTACCAAACGAGTACTTTTGGTAGCTTTGGAATCCTTTTGCTTCCCTTCCACTACAATCGCTGCATTGAGGGGGCCCTTAAGATCTTGGCCAGGTTCGAATTTTACCTGTCCTGATTGAAGCTCTTTCAAGTTGGTAACACCCCAGCTATTGGGTGTAGTTTGAGCTAGCCATTGGACGTTCATTCCTGCCGGTGCTCCAGGGATGATTTCAAATGGGCGCGAAAGAGGAAATGCGCAACTTCGGACCGAGTCCTTGGCAATAGGGTTATCCTTCGAAA
>JBDSKY010000386.1:0-12578 GCA_039916675.1 Bdellovibrionia bacterium | reverse complement strand
AGTTAAAGAAAAGCTCAATGCACGCTACCTGGAGTTTGGGCAAATAGGCGAAAGAGTCGATTGCATAGTGATGGATGTATCCTTCATTTCAGTTGAAAAAATATTACCTAGTTTGCTTCAGTTTGCTCATTCCGATACTCATTGGATTGTACTTATTAAACCTCAGTTTGAAGTAGGTAAAGGTAAATTGGGAAAAGGTGGTATTGTAAGTTCAGAGCAGGACCGCCAGGAAGTAATTGATAAAATAAGCTTGTTTGCCAAAACTCTTGGCTTGGCTCAACTAGGCTTGATAGAATCACCTATTACAGGCACTGAAGGGAATAAGGAATTTCTCATTTATTGGAAATTAACCGCAAATTGATGGAAATTAGCCGGAAATGAAAATGACAAATACCAAAAAAACTTCCTTGCTCGCTTTTTGTCTTACTCTCGCTTTAGTCCAAGGGTGCGCCACCACTAGGATAGCGGGGCCAGGACAAACGGATTCACCCACAGCACCGGAAACAATGGGCCCGCCCGAGCTTTATGGGCCTCCACCCCCCATGGCACCTCCTGAATTCGCGATTTCCAGCCCTCATGAAGTAATTCAGAGGCGGCCAGTTGTGCTTGTCTTCGGTCCAGGGTTGGCGCGTGGATATTCCTATGTAGGAGTATTAAGGGCATTAAAAGAGCAAAAAATTCCGGTAGGAGCCATCTTCGGTACTGAAATGGGGGGGTTGATTGCAGCATTGTACGGCATGAGTTCAAATCTCAATGAATTTGAATGGGGATTATTGAAACTCATGAATGACGATAACTTTCTTCCTGCAAAAAGCTTTTTTTCGAAACTTCGTTCAGAGCAGGCTACTGATGGCAAAAAATTTGAAAAAACCTTGCGCCAAATTTTTGGCGATAAAGATCTTAGCCAATCCAAAATACCTATCCGAATCGCAATTCAATCCCGATCGACTGGTATTCCTATAGTATTGTCTCGAGGAAATGTGGTGAGAGCCGTGCGGGCCGCTTTGGCTGCTCCTACCTTATTCCTGCCAGGGACTTGGTCTACGTTGAGTGGGGATATCCCTGTTGTGTCTGCTGGAAGTTCACGGCCTTATTTGGTGAATGAAGCAAAGAGCTTGGGATTGGGGCCTACGATCGTGATTGATGTTCTTTCTGAAGATGAGGCCGCATCGGCTCAATCAGAATTATCTACTGCTGATCTAGTTATTAGGCCTGATGTTGCAGGAATTGATTATTTAGATTTTCAGAAGAAAACTGAGGCGGCATTTCGAGGTAAAAATGCACTCATCCAGAGTTTAGAAGCTATAAATAGGCTTGTAGGAGCGACAAGCTCTGAGCAGTAAATAAAAAGAGGGGTGCTACCTTGGGAAAGTACTTAAATACCGAATCTGATCAATCAGTCAAAGGTGCCGGATGGTTCGTTAAGGCACTTCTTATTTTAACTGTTTGCGGAAGTTTCCTTCTCATTCTATTCGCTGGAGGCGTTTACTGGCACTTCGCTAGGGACCTACCGCAGATTATTAATGTAGCCGACTATCGCCCCTTGGGTGTGACAAGAATTCTTGCTCCGGGTGCGGGTGAGAAAGGCGAGAGAGTTGAAATTGGCGAGTTTTATAAAGAGCGCCGTTACTTAATTCCTTATGAGAAGATTCCTGAACACGTAGTCCGCGCTTTTATTTCTGCCGAAGATGATCGATTTTTTGAACATTCTGGAATTAATATTTTCAGCATGGTCCGCGCGAGCATTGCTAACTTCAAGGCCGGACGAGTCGTCCAAGGCGGGAGCACAATTACTCAGCAGGTAGCTAAGTCTTTGCTTCTCACTCCCGAGAGAAGTTATGATCGAAAAATAAAAGAGATTATTCTAGCCAGTAGAATTGAGCGGAATCTTTCCAAACAGCAGATATTGTATTTGTATCTCAATCAAATTTACTTGGGTCATGGAGCGTATGGAGCTCAAGCCGCGAGTCGAATGTATTTCGGAAAAGATATATCCAATATTACCTTGGCAGAAGCGGCCCTCTTAGCTGGCATGCCGCAGGCCCCGGGTAAATACAGTCCTTTATTAAATCCAAAGAGAGCGAAAGAAAGACAGCTGTACGTCTTACATCGAATGGTCGAAAACCGATTTATTGGGCAGCAAGAAATGATGCAAGCAGCGGCAGAACCGCTGAGAATTTTTCATGAAGATGACATTAATGCCAAGTATGCTCCTTATTATGTTGAGAATATTAGAAAGTATTTGGTGGAGAAGTATGGAGAGAAGGCAGTTTATGAAGACGGACTTACTGTCTATGTTCCCGTCAGGCCTGAAGTTGCTGAGGTAGCGAAAAAAAGCGTTCATGAAGGTCTCATGGCCGTAGATAAGCGGATCGGATACCGTGGGCCTATCCAGCGGCTTAAGACTTCTGATGAAATTGAAAAGTTTCTTGAAGTTGCGAGAATTAAGTTAATTGAGAAAAGATTGAAGTTCCAACTTTTTCTTCCCGACGGTAGGTTAGATCAAATTGAAGCGATGAGAAACGCGGGAATCCAAACCGATGCCGAATTGCTTGAGCCAGGTCAGTTCTACCAAGCGGTAGTCACGGGATTTGATAATCAGAAAAAGACAGCACGGGTGATGATCGGGGCAGCAAAAGGAGAACTTTCACTCGATAAGATGCGGTGGGCAAGGCCCGCCCGAGATGAAAAAAATCCTAATGCCGCAAGACCAGAGCCGTCGCTGCCATCACGGATTTTTCAAAAAGGTGATGTGGTGTGGGTAAGTGTGGTCAAGAATTCCGCAGAGGCGCCCGTCATTCTAGGACCCAATGAAGTAGCCGTCGCATTGGAACAAAAGCCTGCGGTTCAAGGCGCTCTCATCTCTTTAGACGTGATGACCGGGGAAGTTCTTTCCATGGTAGGAGGGTACGATTTCGAGGATTCCGAATTCAATCGAGCTACACAGGCCATGCGCCAGCCGGGTTCCGCTTTTAAGCCGATTATTTATTCTTCGGCCTTAGAAAAAGGATTTAACCCTGCCTCCGTGATCGCAGATTCCCCAATTGTTTTTAAGGATTCAGAGGGAGCGACAAGCTGGAAGCCAAACAATTATGAAGAAAAATTCTACGGAGATACGACTTTTAGACAAGCCCTGATTAAGTCGAGAAATATCCCTACGGTTAAACTTGTTCAGGCAGTGACCGTTCCCTATCTAATTAATTATGCAAAGCGGCTAGGGATGAATTCACAATTTAGCGCCGACTTGTCCATTTCCTTAGGAAGCACTTCCATATCTCTCATGGATCTTACAAAAATTTATTCACTCTTTCCTAGGTTAGGGCGAAAGATGAACTCAGTCCTGGTAAGTAGGATTGAAGACCGCGATGGAAAGGTTTTAGAAGAAGTCATCAATAATTTATTACCTTCTGTTGATTCGATCTATGCAAATATCAAGACTCTATTGGCCAAAGAAAATAGTGAGTTGCCCCCGGGCGCTCCAAAATTGAGTCTCCCGGCTTTCCCCTTGGCCAATGATGCTGATCAATTGCTAGATCCGCGAGTCGCCTACGTGATGACACATTTGATGAAAGAGGTAGTCAATTTTGGAACCGGACGCGAAGCGAAAAATCTAGGAAGAGTCGCCGCTGGAAAAACCGGTACAACAAATGATTCGGTAGACGCATGGTTTGTGGGCTTTACCCCTAACGTTGTGACAGGTGTTTGGGTGGGTTTCGATAATTCAAAAAGTATAGGTCCCGGAGAAACAGGGGCACATGCGGCTTTGCCTATTTGGCTCAACTTTATGAAAACAGCTGTAAAAACTTTTCCAGACATAGACTTTCCTGTCCCCCCTGGGATCGTTTTCGCGAGTATAGATGCGAACACTGGAAAATTGGCTGCTCCGAATTCTTCAGCGGCTATTAAAGAAGCTTTTGTCGAGGGTACACAGCCCACAGAAACAAGCAGCTCGAACTCTTCAAGCTCCGAATCCCAGACAGATTTCTTTAAAGAAGATAAAGAATAATACCGATTTCCCCTAAGGGGAGATTAGTATTATTCCAATGAAACTCGGGAAGTCACCACGACTTTTTTCCATGTCCTTGTGCCTGTCGATGGGATTTCATGCTATCGTATTGGTTCTATTGATTTTATTTATTAATTATGAGTCGCCGGTAAACCGTGAAATTAAAGATAATTGGATCGAAGTCGAAGCCGCCCCAGCAGAAAAAAGGCCGGAAATAGTTAAGAATAATAGGCGAATAGTACAGACCGAGAAAGGCGAAAAAGTAGAAATCGCCAAAACGGATTCTCAATTGGGTGCGCAAAATCAGAAAGTAGATCGCGAAACCGTTAGCCGAAGTAGAAGTAGTAAACTAGGGAGCTCCAAAAGCCAGGCTCATACTTTGAGAGAACCTGAAAAAACCTTGAGCCACCTAGGATTAAAGTTTCTCCCAGCTGTCAAAAAGAGCCCTGATGAGTCAAACTGGGCAACCCCTGGTACAAGACCCGAAGACTACCTCCCCGGAATGCAAGAGGCCGATAGAACGGCCTTGAATACAAAAGAGTTCAAATTTTACGGATACTTCCAAAGGATTAGAGATCGGTTAGACCGCGCCTGGGTCCCAGTCTTAAGGGAAAGGCTAAAAGCTTATTACCACTCAGGGAGACATTTAGCCTCTGACACAGACCACGTCACGAAAGTAATGGTCATTTTAAACGGCCAAGGCGAAATCATAAGAGTAGTCCTTCTAGGAGAATCAGGAACCCAGGAGCTGGACTCAGCCGCCATTGCAGCGTTCAACAAGGCAGGGCCGTTTCCTAATCCTCCAAAGGGAATCGTGGATAGGGATAGAGAAGTAAAAATACCTTGGGATTTCGTCTTAAAAACGTAGGCTTTCCAAAAGAACTTTCAGGCGTGACTCTATTTTAATGTCTCGACTAACTTAGTGTAAGATTTTGCATCCATAAGATCACTTGTAGATGCAGGATCAGTCAGTTCAATCTTAATCATCCATGCAATCCCTTGAGGGTCCTTATTAACCTGAGATGGATCGTCTAGAAGGGGAGTATTTGCTGCTACGACCTTACCGGTTACGGTGGAATACAAATCTGAAACAGCCTTAATGCTTTCTACGACTCCGAACGCATCCCCTTTATTCAAGACTCGACCAGGGGCAGGGAGCTCAATATAAACTACGTCACCCAATGCGCTTTGAGCATGGTCAGTGATGCCTATGGTGACAGTGTTGCCATCTGTTTTTGCCCATTCGTGGTCTTTGGTGTACTTCAAATTTTCTGGAAAACGCATTGCAAAATCTCCTAATACGGACGTTTATAGAACGGAGTGGAAATTATTTCAGCAGGAACTTTTGTTCCACGGATATCTACCGTTAATTGAGTTCCTAGCTTCGAGTAATCAGATTTGACATAAGCGATGCCAATCGATTGCTTGAGTGACGGGGATTGAGTCCCACTCGTGACTTCTCCAATCTCAAGAGTGCCGTCCTGAGTAAAAATCTTATAGCCATGACGAGGAATGCCTCGCCCTAAAAGCTTGATTCCCGCCAAACCTCTATTAAGCCCCTTTGCTTTGGCTTCTACATTAGGGGTGCGACCCATAAAATCGCCCTTATCTGCTTTAAAAACCCAGCCGAGGCCTACTTCAAGGGGGAGAGTCTCATCAGTCAGTTCATTTCCATAAAGGGGATATTTCATTTCTAAACGAAGGGTATCGCGGGCGCCTAGTCCACAAGGCTTAAGTCCATAAGGTTTGCCTTTTTCCTCTAAAGCTCTCCACACTTCCGGTCCCCTTTCCCAGGGAACATAGATTTCAAATCCGTCCTCACCAGTATAACCCGTTCGTCCGATGATGGCGGGGATTCCGAGAACCTCACCTTCCAAAAACCAATAGGTCTTGATTGAACTCAAATCTGAGGAAGTAAGCTGTCCTAGAATAGCTGCAGCATGCCGCCCTTGGAGTGCAATCTGAGTGTACCTTGAGCTTTCGTTGGTGACGCGCAGATCATTGAATTCACCTGGATGTTTTTTCTCCAAATGGCTTTGCACGTAGAGCATGTGTTTAAAATCTTTGTCGGTATTGCTGGCGTTCACTACTACTAGAAACTTATCTTTCGCTCTTCGATAGATGACCAGATCGTCTACTATTCCACCACTCTCGTGACACATCGAGGTATATTGTGCTTGGCCGATTGCTATCTTTGCTACATTATTGGTTACTAAGTAATTTAAATAGCGCTCAGCGTCAGATCCTTCTACGTGGACTTCTCCCATGTGGCTGACGTCGAACAATCCGGCAGCCTTTCGACAGGTTTCATGTTCTTCCATTACACCCGAGTATTGGACTGGAAGTTCCCACCCACCGAAATCTATTAATCTACCGCCCATTCTCACATGCTCTTCATAGAGAGCAGTTCTCTTTAACATGGTCGAACCCTACCATAACCTGATTCAGGGAACGATTCTTTCCTTCATAATTTTTAGAATAATCTTTAGCGGCGAGGCTTACGGATTTTATCTAGACCTTCGCGAAATACGTACTCACTCCAGACTTCATCCATTTCGCGAAACGTCTCAATAATTACTTCTGCAGACTGCCGCTCAGTAATTCCTTGAACAGCGGCGAGCTGGCGTACAGCATTTAAAATTGCTTTAAACGGGGCGCTTTGCGTGAGCTGCTGAAGCTCTGCACTTAAATCACGCGTAGTGTTTGCTTGGCTGGAAACTATTGCCGTATTAAATACTCGCGCAAGTTCATCTCGCGATTCCTTAGAGGGAACCGCAATCTTTGTCTGTGGCGGACCGGCTTTAGCCACTACTGGAGAGGGTTTGGACATTGAATTGGCTACGTGAGAAGCAAAAGACCTTTGTTGCATTTGATGTAGAGTATCCCGCATTAGCTGTGTATAAGTTATAGGATTCTTAAGATACATCTAGGCGGCTAAACTTCTCAAGTGTCTTTGTTAGAAAAGACGTCAAGATTTTAATTTTTTTATTTTCCGGCCTAGTAAATATTATTAGTGATGAGATCAGGGGTAGACTTTATGAAAACAAATCGATCGGAAATAAAAGAACTAGCTGACTCTTTTGTCTCTCGCCATATTGGCCCCAGAGAATCTGAGATCCAAAAAATGCTTCTGACGCTTGGCGTGGGCTCGCTGGACGATCTGCTTTCAGTGATTATTCCAAAACCTATTCAGTCCAAAAAACCCTTAGATCTTAACGATCACCGAAGTGAATTCGACGTTCTGACAGAAGCGAAAGAAATCGCTTCCAAGAACCAAGTCTTTCGTTCCTTTATAGGAATGGGTTACTCCGACTGTTTCACTCCGCCGGTAATTCTAAGAAATATTTTGGAAAATCCAGGCTGGTATACTCAATATACTCCTTATCAATCAGAAATCGCACAGGGTCGCCTTGAAGCGCTTTTAAATTTCCAGACAATGGTGATAGATTTTACAGGTCTTCCGATTGCAAATGCTTCGTTGCTCGATGAGGGAACGGCAGCTGCTGAGGCCATGGCCCTTTGTTTTGCTGTGGCTGAGAGAGATTTAAATCGTCCATTTTTTATTTCTGATCTCTGTCATCCTCAAACAATTGCAGTTGTAAGAACACGTGCTGATGCTTTAGGAATTCCATTGATCGTGGGCAATCACCAAACCTTCGATTTCCAGGTGCCGATTTGCGGAGCCTTAGTGCAATACCCCGCAACGGATGGTGAAGTGTTCAATTACCGAGACTTCATCAATGAAGTGCATAAAGTAAAAGGTCTCGCGGTAGTTGCTGCAGATTTATTGAGCCTAGCTGTGCTTACTTCTCCTGGTGAATTGGGTGCAGACATTGCGGTCGGTACTTCGCAAAGGTTTGGTGTTCCTTTGGGGTATGGTGGGCCGCACGCGGCATTTTTCGCAACCCGAGATGACTTGAAGAGGCAGATTCCAGGCAGAATCGTGGGTGTATCACGTGATCGCCATGGAAAACCCGCAATTCGTTTGGCGCTTCAAACTCGCGAGCAGCACATCCGACGTGATCGGGCCACGAGTAATATTTGTACGGCTCAAGCATTGTTAGCCATAATTTCATCTATGTATGCGGTTTATCATGGTCCAGAGGGGATCTTAAGAATTGCAGAAAAAATTCATCGCCTGGCTTGTATTTTAAGAAGAGGACTTAAAGAGTTGGGCTTTGAGGTCGGTGATCACTACTTCTTTGATACTTTGCGGATTAAAGTCGGTGAAACTTCTTTGAAGAAAATTGTTGCTCAAGCAAAAACATTAAAAATGAATCTTCGAGTTTTAAATTCAGACACTCTTTGCGTGAGTTTGGATGAAACTACGACTCCTAAGGATTTAAGCGATTTAGTTTTGGCCTTCGCTGCCGGGAGTGGGACAAAGGTATCTCAGTTTGTTCCCGGCCTTCCTGAATTAGAGCTGGGGTTGTTAAGAAATTCCACCCATCATAGGATTGCTCCGTTTCTTACCCATCCGGTCTTTAATGTTCATCGCTCAGAGACGGAAATGCTGCGATATATTTTTAAATTGCAAGGCAAGGACTTATCCCTCACTACATCGATGATTCCGTTAGGCTCTTGCACGATGAAGCTGAATGCGACAAGTGAAATGTTGCCGGTCACTTGGCCTGAGTTTGGAAAAATTCATCCATTTGCTCCTCTCGAGCAGGTGCAGGGGTATCAGATTCTTTTAAAGCAGCTTGAGCACATGCTGGAGGAAATTACGGGATTCTCCGCAGTTTCATTACAGCCGAATGCAGGTTCGCAGGGTGAATATGCCGGTCTGTTAGTTATTAAGGAATATCACGAGAGTCGAGGTGAGGCACATCGAAATATCTGCCTGATCCCCAAATCTGCCCATGGAACCAATCCTGCCAGCGCTGCAATGGCTGGGATGAAGGTTATCGTGGTGAGTTGTGATGATATGGGAAATGTGGATTTGGATGATCTGCGTGCCAAAATTGATCTTCATAAAGTAAACCTTTCGGCCTTTATGATTACCTATCCGTCTACCCATGGCGTGTTCGAAGAAACTATCCAAGAAGTTTGTTCGATGATCCACCAGGCGGGAGGCCAGGTGTATATGGATGGTGCAAACATGAATGCGCAAATAGGCCTTTGTCGTCCGGGTGATTTTGGCCCTGACGTCTGCCATTTAAATTTGCATAAAACATTTTGCATTCCGCACGGCGGCGGAGGACCGGGTATGGGTCCAATCGGCGTGGCAAAACATTTAGCAAAGTTTTTGCCTGGGCATCCCGTAGTGAAGACCGGTGGTGAAGCTGGGATCGGAGCTATAGCGGCCGCTCCTTGGGGAAGCGCAAGTATTCTTCCTATCTCTTGGATGTATATCTCGATGATGGGGGGGGATGGACTGAAACAAGCCACCCAAGTTGCTATTTTAAACGCCAATTATATTGCGAGAAGGCTCGGCGAGCATTATCCAGTTTTGTATAAAGGTCGGGACGGTTGGGTTGCTCACGAGTGTATTTTTGATCTTCGGCACATTAAGGATAGCTGTGGCATTGAAGTAGAAGATGTTGCCAAGCGCCTCATGGACTACGGATTTCATGCTCCGACGGTTTCTTTCCCGGTACCGGGCACAATGATGGTCGAGCCTACCGAAAGCGAATCCAAGGCTGAACTGGACCGGTTTTGTGATGCTATGATTTTAATCAGGGAAGAAATCCGTGAAGTGGAAAGTGGAAAAGCCGACAGGCAAAATAACCTATTGAAAAATGCCCCTCATACGGCCGAAGATGCCATAAAATCTGACTGGAATTATCCTTATACGCGTGAGCGTGCGGTGTATCCGGCGCCTTGGATTCGTGACAACAAATTCTGGCCTGCTGTTGGGCGTATCAACAACGTCCTAGGAGATCGGAATTTGATTTGTGCTTGCTTGCCGATTGAGGACTACGCACAGTAGTGAGTTATAAATGGGCTGGAACAAGGGATCTGTACTGCATGGGTCCAGTAGTAAAGTCCCCATTAATTCCTTGGGGGCCTTTGTTCCAGTCCCATTTCCTGGTGCAACGGGTGCAGGTCATCTGATTGCAGCCATCTAATCTTTCGGTAAGAATGCCGCAATAGTAACAGGGGCGAAACTTGCCCCCAGCGAGTTTTCCTTCTTTCAGGAGTTTATTAATAAACTCTTTTGATTCTAATTCATTTTTTTCATTTAAAGCTGCGGTACCGCAGTCTGTCCCAGCTGAGTGTTTATTTTTGCACACGAGGCATTGCTTCAGATCGCATAGGTCACACTGGAAAGTCACTGCACTATGAGTAAAGGCAAGCGCCCCGTTGAGGCAATCAGCAGTGGGACAGAAAGTCCATCCGTTGATTTGCGCTAGGCGCAAGGCCATTTGATTCAATTCAAATTCCGAAATCATCTCTTCTGAAATTCCAAATCTTTGTAGAAAGCTAGATTGGATCGGTAGGCCACAGCCAAAGATGCACCGAGGCTGTCTTTCTCCAGAGTTGGTCACTAAAAAATTTGCATAAGTGCTGGCACATTCATCATGTAAAGGACAGTCACACCCTGCTGGGCCTGAGCCTGGTCTCCACTCTTCCTTTGGAAAGACGCAATGGCAAGATTTACATTTTAGCGACTCTTGGTTCAATGAGGAGGTGGAAATTTCCTCATGATCCACAGTCGCTTCAGGTAGAACAGTTTTCTCCCTATTCAAGAACATTTCAAAAAATGAAATTCGTTCCTTTAAGATTGGGAGAAATAGGGTTTTCAGTTTCCGATTCAAATAGGTAGCCGTAGTGCTCTCCAGAGTGATTTCACTTTTAGCTAGAACAGACTTTAATTCTTTTAATTCAGCAAAGGATCGCGAGCTATTAATAAGCTCGGCGATCTGATTTTCGATTAAATTTCTAAAATTCGAACCATCCCGTGAAAGGAGTAGAAAAATTGCGTATTGGGGCAAATGTGTTTCGCCAAGTTTTTCAAGGGTAAGTTGGATCGCAATTGGATAAATCTCATCCGAGAGGACTTCCGATAGAGGAATGCGTTCCTTTCCATAAGGAAGGGACAAGTCTGCACCTGCTTCTATGAGAGCTTGAACCGCTCTGTCTGAGCCCACTAAGGCCGCCTTGTAGATCGCAGTTTCTCCGAAGTGATTTCTAACGTCCAATTGACACTGAAGCTGAAGGAGTTTTGTTATTGAGCTGAGATCATCTTTTTCCGCCGCAATCATTAAGGGCGTGTTGCCTTTTGAGTCTACATCGAGACAAAGATTTTCAAGGGTTGTAGCCCAAAAATCAATCATTGAGCTGTGGCCTTTGGAGATAGAATAGAGGAAAGGGGATTTTCCAAAGACATCCCGGGCTTCAATTCGAGCGCCTGCGTCTAGGAGCATTTTTGCCTGTTCAAGATTGCCGAAAGACGCCGAGGCGATGAGAGGAGACACACCTAATTGCCCTACTAAGTTTACATCTGCTCCGGCTTGGATCAAGGCTTGAACAATGGGTTCATCTCCGCGAAAGCACGCGTTGATCAGCGCAGTATTGCCTGCTTCGTCTTTATCGTTCAGATAGCTGCCCACTTCAAATAAGTGACTCCAGGCTTGGGTCCAAAAAGGCTTTTCTTGATGATAGCTATGAAGTTCAATCAGTTTAAGTGCTTGTTGAGAATTACCGTTCCGAATGGCTTTGTGAAGCTCATTTGTAGCGGATGAGAGTTGAGGAATAAAAAAAATTCCTAAGATAAAAGCGCAATTAGCAATCTTCATTGAGTGTTTCCTGGGTTGCTAAATGAGGGGCAGGAATCGATCTTCGGGATAAGTCAGTCCTAACGACTCACGCACTTGAGCTAAGTCAAGTCCTCGCCAAAATAACGGAATTACCTTAACGCTATTTAATTGAGAGGTTTCGTTAAGTCTAAGGCCTGCTACGTGGAGTTCAGTTAAGGTGGATCTGTTGGGTTTAGAAATCCTCCCGCCTCCTAAAAGAGCAGCGGAGGAAACGTTAGAGAGCGGATGATCTGAATTCCCGGCAGGTTGCTCACGTCGCCCGACATCCCAACCAAGGCTGTTGAACCGACCTCGTTCAGGATCGGGTCGACCAAAACGATCAAATCGTTCAGGAAAAATATTAGCAATAATTTGTTCAATAGAATTTGAGGTAAAAACCGCGTGATCTGTCAGTTTTCCCTGCCACTGAGTGAGGGATGTCGACAGCCCCAGGCCACAATAGGTTCCACTTTGAATACCTACGGTCAAATATTTATGACCTAAAGAATCAGTCAGTACTCCAGCACAACACCCCAATTCGTGGCCTTTGATCAATGCGGCCCCAAATTTGACACCATATAAATTTCTGTTTGTCTCGCCAGAAACGTAATAGCTTTGAAGAACGCTTATCAAAGACTCATGAAAGCCCTCCTCTGCAAGACTTTCTAGAGCTCGCGTCCAATCATTTTCGTTTTGACTTAACTGAGGGAGGGTTTTTACAAGAGCGAGTGCCGCTTCGGCTTGGACTTTGAGACTTGCCAGTTGTTCTTTTCGTTCTGTGCTCCCAACTAAAAATTCTTGGTGAATCTTAATAAGATTATCTAGCTGCC
>JBDSKY010000385.1:0-6213 GCA_039916675.1 Bdellovibrionia bacterium | reverse complement strand
AGTGGCTCGGGGTACCCACCACGAGATTAAAGGCTCGGTTTTAAAAAATCTCTAAGTTTATCAATTACTTTGACTTCAATTTGGCGAGTACGCTCTCGGGTTAGGCCGTAGAGGTCTGCGATCTCCTGGAGGGTCTTTGGTTCTTCAGCCAGGAGCCGCTCATTGAGAATCCTAAATTCCTTTTCGTTCAGCATTTTTTGAAATTCTGGAAGTTTGCGCTGTAGGATTCGAAGGAGCTCTTGTTTGGCGAGGGATTCGTCTGCAGGCTCACGAAGATCAACGAGTTGGTCTTTATGTGAAGACGATTGGCTCTCATCCTGGTTAACTGGGGTGTCGAGCGACATTTCAGCCCCTTGGCCGGAGAGCCTTTGTTGCATTTCTACAACGTCTTTTTCTCGAACATTGAGCTTATCTGCTAAAAGTTTGGGGCCAGCGACGAGGCCTTGGGCTTCGAGGCGCTCTTTTTCTCTCATCAAATGGTAGAATAGCTTTTTCTGCGCTTGGGTAGTTCCTACTTTGACCAACCTGAAATTATCGAGCAAGTACTTTAAGATATAGGATCTAATCCACCAAGATGAGTAATATCCGAGCTTTGCGCCTTTGGTCGGATCGAACTTAGCGACCGCTTTCATCAGACCAATATTGCCCTCTTGAATGAGGTCCATTACATTGGAGTAAATCGTTTTATATTCAAAAGCAATTTTGACAACCAGGCGTAAATTGGCCGAAACCAGAGCTCGGGCAGCAGAGACATCTCCCTGTTCTCGAAGCCGAATGGCAAGGTTGTATTCCTCACCAGGCTCTAACAGAGGGTAACGCCTAATTTCTTCAAGGTAGCGCTTGAGAGGGTCATTAGGAGAGATGGCACGAGTACCTGGGCCCTCTTCATCGATTTCATCAGATATAACTCGACTAGCCACAACAGGCAGACTGGAAATGATCTCGTCCTCAGAGGGATCTAAAGAGACCTCTTCCGCAAAGATTTCTGAAAGCTCCTCGGATTCGGATTCCGATTCAAGAGCGTCTTCGGCCTCTAGGTCCCTTTTGCTATCCTTTTTTTTGTATTTTTCCACCGATTGGGCCGGTTCTGGAATTTTCTTAGTTTTTTGCTTCATAGGATTCCAATATTTTCTATACTATTTAGGACATGGACTCAAGTAACTCAGCTTTTTCGATTTGTGGGATTCCGGTAGCAGCAGGAGAAACTCGAGAAATTTATCTTAAAGTCTCTGAATCCTTCCTTTCGGGGGGAATTCAGATCCCTGTTACGGTGATTCGAGGGCAACGCTCGGGGCCTACTATTTTTGTAATTGCGGCTATTCATGGGGATGAGATCAACGGAACGGATATCGTGCGTCGACTCATCTTTGATATTGCTCACGAGGGCTTATCTGGGACCGTGATTGCTATCCCTGTAGTTAATATTCCTGGTTTTCTGGGTCAATCCAGATATTTGCCCTACCACCGGGATCTTAACCGGTTTTTTCCAGGTATGAAGGGGGGGCATAATGCTGATCGAATCGCATATCGTATTTTTAACGAAATCATTCGAAAATGTGATTTTGGAATCGATCTTCATACGGCTGCAAGTGGACGGAGCAACCTTCCGCACGTTAGAGGAGATATGTCCCAACCGGAGGTCAGGAATCTAGCAAGAGCTTTTGGAGCAACGATTTTAGTAGATCAGACTGGAGTGAAGGGGTCTTTAAGGCGAGAAGCTACCGAAGCGGGTATTCCTACGATCCTCTTTGAAGCGGGTGAAACAGGCCGATTTTCACGCAAGATTTCCTTAATAGGCCTTCGGGGTGTGCTTAGCGTCCTTGCTGAAAAGGGAATGTGGCCCGCAGGGGGAAGGACGGCCGATTCGGGAAGCCATAAAAGTACTGGAACAAACAAAGTGACGAAGCCCCCGTTTCAGGTCATTGTTAAAGCAAGTGATTGGATTCGGGCCGAGAAGGGTGGAATTCTCGACTTGATCGTAAAACCGGGAGATCTCATTTATCAGGGGGATTTAGTAGGATCGATTCTAAACCCTTTTGGCAAAACAGTGACTCAGATTCGAGCTCCGGTTACAGGAATTATTATTGGCGTTACGACAGCTCCTCTGACAATTCCAGGAACGGCGATCGCACACGTGGCACGCCTGAAGAAAACTCTATCTTTAGTAGAACGATCGATGAAAAAGACTCGAAAAGAAAAATCTAAGCGGCGGCGAAAATCGCAGAAACAGGAAAAGTGAATTGATGGCTCGTACGAGTTTAGCCCAGTCCCGATCCAGGCTTTTAGATAAATCATTTAAAAAGACTGTTTTTTCCAATGGCTTAACCCTTTTGACCGAGAGGTTGGAGCACTTCCAAAGTCTTTCAATTGGAGTGTGGGTGAAAATTGGAACAAGGCATGAGACTCCCAGAATAGCCGGAGTTTCCCATTTTCTTGAGCACATGCTCTTCAAAGGTACAAAGCAGAGGTCCGCTCTCGATATTGCCCGGCAGGTTGATCAAGTCGGCGGCGAGTTCAATGCCTTTACCTCAAGGGAGCATACTTGCTTTCATCTCTTGTTGCTGGATCAGGACTTCGGTTTGGGCTTGGATATCTTGAGTGATATCTTGATGAATTCAACTTTTAAAAAGGATGAGTTTGAGCGCGAACGTGGTGTGATCCTGCAAGAAATTTCTATGGTGGAGGAATCGCCCGAAGAGTTGGCACATGATATATTTTTTGAGCTCATCTTTCCACATCACGGATTAGGACGTCCCATCTTGGGAACTGAGGCCAGTGTTAAGAAGATGAAACGAGAGCATCTAATGCAGTTCTTCTTCAATCATTACTCTCCTGAGCAATTAGTTATTTCAGCGGCTGGGGATATTTCTCACGATATATTGAAGAAAAAACTCAAAGTGCTGGAAAAACCCCTCTGGCCGGGGCGTTCGGATATTCCAAGGACTGGGGATATTTCCCGAGGACTTGTAGAAGGTCTTGCACCGACCATGTCGTATTGTGAAGATGGAGGCGTGTGGTGGATTGAGCGTGATACTGAGCAGGTCCACCTCATCTGGGGAGTGCCAGGACCTAACTATGCTTCTAAAGATCGATTCGCTGCTTTTCTACTTAATGTTTATTTAGGCGGAGGGATGAGCTCGACCCTCTTTCAGGAAATCCGAGAAAAAAATGGACTTGCCTATACGGTCTATTCCAATTTGTGCCCGTTCGTAGATTCTGGGGTGTTTTCAATTTATGCAGCAACGGGGATGGAGCAGGTTCCCCTTTGTTTGAAGTTAATTGAGAAGTGTGTAAACCAGATCAAAGACAAGCCGTTGCCGAAGAAAGAATTGACTCTTATCAAGAACAATTTGAAAGGAACTATCCTTCTATCATCTGACAGCGTGGAAGCTCGGATGTCTAGTATTGCTAAAAATCATATTTTTCTAGGGAAATATGTATCGATTGAAGAGGTCTGTCGCCAGATTGATGAAGTTACGCCTGCGGATGTGACTCGGGTGGCGAGGCAGTTGTTTCGGGAAGATAGGAGAAGTGTTTTGGCTTTGGGGCCTAAGGCTTCTTCTTCGGTTGCTTCTAAGCTTAAGATTTCGGTGCCTAAGAAATTTATTCGGAAGTGATGGGTTTGGGAATCGGATACCGACTCCATTCTCATGCTTATTCTCCTGTCATAATTGATATTTAATGCGTTGCAATATTCTATCTCACTTAGCCGGTTGTTATTGTTACCGACTTCCGCTAGCATCATTTTTAATAAAAATTTAAAAAGGAGAGGTCTGTGGGGAATATACTTTTAGGAGCTCTAATTTTGTTTTCAAGTATCGCCCACGCTGAATTTATTGATGGATATGTATCTAAAATTCATACCACTAATCACGGTGTGAATTTTACGATAAGTTGCGGCCCTACCAAATTAGGGACCTTCGAAGAATTGAAGTTTATGGGGACTGAGATGTTGGCAAAATTGGACCAGATTCAATGCAGTGTGAAACGCATTTGGAATCCGTTCCATCATTGCAGATCTAGTGCTATTTCAGCCCCTAGTTGTAAAAATGGAAAAACTCGAACGCTAAGCCTGTTCTCAGGGCATGCAAACTATCAGGGCATTATTCAACTTCTCACTACTTCCTATCTCAGTCAAAATCCCGCGGCATTTGATGTAGGCAAGATCGGTGAATCAGATACTCAAATTAGTTATGATCTTTATCAAGTGGGCCTCGGGGTTCCAAAACTAGACTTGTAACTGCCCTATCAATTTTGTTTTCAAGCTTGGATTTTTTGACTAGGGAGACCAGTAGCAGCCTGCCTGTTTATCACAATCTTTAGATGTGACTATGGAGGCACACTCTAGTGCTGTTCCAATGCATTTTAAATCTTCCTCTTTTGAGGAACATCCTTTTTGATTGGCGCATTTTCCATCAGGAATCGCGGTACAAACTGTTGGCGTGCCTGCGCAGTGCCCGGGATCCACCACTACGACATCGGCCGTAGCAATGGAAACAGATGTTAATAGTGTGAGTAATGGTAAGCTTATATATTTTAGTAATGTATTCATAAATTTTCTCCTACTACGGGTGCTTTAATCACCGCACTCCTGTTTTCTCTAAGTTTTGCAGAAAATATGTTTCCTTGCAAAGTCTTATTTTCCTTTAACAAGTAAAGCTTCCTTGAGAAGAGCGAACGGGTTTAGTTGTCTAAAATAATTATCAGAATATTTTCTTGATTATATTGAGTCGGTACGATTTAGTAATGTACCATATTGCATCTGTAAGATTTCATTGAAAAAATGTAGAAGGAAAATATGCGAACAAGACTGACTATTTGGAAAAAACTTAGCGTATATATTACATTTCTGGCGATATTTGGTATGGCCATTCAACCAGCAATGGCTCAGCCCGATGAAGAATTACTGGATATTCCTGCTGATATCTCGCAGTTCACTACTCACAGCGATGGCTTTCAACATTTAGACTACAAAAGTGCAAGAGAAGAAAAAATATTCAAAGTGGAAGGGACTTTAGTCACCTATATTGTCGACTATCTGGATGGTTCAGAAAATACTCGCCAGTTTCTCGTAACAGATGAAGGACATCGCTTTTTACTTGGACCAATGGACACTGCGACTAAGTTTCCTTCTTCTCAATCTAGAATTCTGGTTAGATCGGCGCTTAAATTGTCAGACGGGACTTCGGATGATCTCCTCCTGTACTCTTCGCAAGATTTGGTGGTAATTCAAAGTGCGGTACCCACTGTGAGTAATGCAATTGGAGAGCAAAAAACCCTCTTCATGCTCGCAAATTACAAAGATAAGCCCACTGAAAAACCTTGGACTCCCCAAGGTCTCAAAGACGGGGTATTTAAAGAGACCAGCGACTTTTACTATGATAGCTCATTTAAACAAACATACCTGACAGGTGACTCTATCGGCTATTTTACTACTTCATTAACCAGCGATACGGAATGTCCTGGCGACGCGGTAGCTGATGAAATTGATATTCAAGCCCGAGCACAAGGATTCGAGCCTAGGTCGTATGCTCATCGGCTTTATATTTTTCCAGCATCGTCCCGCTGTGGAAGCGTAGCTTACGCCCACGTTGGAACTCCAGTAGGTGGATCAAGCCGCGCCTGGTTTTTTGGTTATGCAAATATCGCCTTCGTTGCGCACGAAATGGGGCATAATCTTGGACTGCATCATGCGAGCACATTTAATTGTGGAGCTAGTGCACTCCCCGCGAATGATGATTTCAGTAAATGCGCACACACAGAATATGGAAATCCGGCCGATCCTATGGGGTCGGGAGGGACCTATTACTTTAACGCCTCTTTCAGAGAACGTTTGAAATGGCTGAATACTTCGGTAACAAGACCACTTGCAGATATCACGCAATCTGGAACATATCTACTTGAGCCTTACGGGTCGCAGTCCAATGGGCCAAAAGCCTACAGGATATTCAAAAGGAATAATTCCAATGGTTCAATCGATTTTTATTCTTTAGAGTTCAGGCAGCCGATTGGATATGACAAGGGAATTGAAAGGTCAGGAAATCTTTCAAAGGGGATTCTGATCTATTTAACTAATTCTAAGGATTCAGGGGATGCTCATCTTCTTGATCTAAATCCTCAGACGCAGGAAACGCGGGATGCTGCACTTGAGGTGGGAAAAGTTTTTAACGACCCGTTTTCTGCCAATGGTGGCCTAAAAATCACTGTTAATTC
>JBDSKY010000384.1:0-7533 GCA_039916675.1 Bdellovibrionia bacterium | reverse complement strand
ACTCGTAAATAAGGGATCTGTGAAGATGAAACGGAAACTATTGGCCTGCTTAGCGATAAGCGTCGGAATGATTTACGTTTACTATTGGCGGTTCGGGTACAATGCGGATTACGCAATGATTGGCCTTTTGGCCAAACGAATTTTGGAGACAGGCGAACAATTCATTTTTGTTCCAATCGTCGGTTACCAAGGCCTGCTTTTCGAGGGGAATTTGGTCGCTCTTATGTTTCGATTTTTCGGAGTAGGTCCGACGGTCTTAAATTTTGGGCCTTTTTTGACTTACCTCATTTTTTTACTTATCTTTAATCGCGCTGTTAAAGCTTGGAATGGAGAATTTGTGGCTAATGTGGCCACACTTTTTGTAATTCTCAGTGCACCCCAATTTTCGCGTGTTGTAATTCGGACACAACCGAACTATGGCGAGACTTTCTTACTAGGAAGCGCTCTAATTTGGATTTATCGGAATATTCTGACTGAACTCTGCCAAAGAAAATTAAACTCCACTTCTCACGAAGGAGAGGCCCGGTCCGCATATAGCCCTTCAAAGGCAATCGGCCTCTATGGATTGTTCGGCCTAGTCGCAGGCTTTGGGATGTATACTTACGGGCAAATCGCCTATTTTATTGGCGCAGTTTTAATGCATGCCAGTTTTTTCCTTACCCTGGATTACCGAAAATGGCAGCGGAGTGGCGACTCTAGAGTTTTGAACTACAGCAGAGCTTTGAAGTTTCTTTTTGTATATGGAACGTTAGGCCTAATTCTTTTTCTAACGGGTCTAGATCAGGTTCATTTATGGGGCAGAAAAATATCCTGGCTCCCGTACGCTATTGTAGAATTTGGAATTGTAGGGTCGATTGCGACCATCTGGTTAGCAGCGTGTCGAAGACATTGGAATTTTGTAAAAAGCTATACCGTTCAAATGTTGGCCCTGTCACTCGCATTTCTTGTAGGATACTCTCCAAAGCTCTATTATAATTTAATTCTAAAGATCCCTTCCAAAGGCGGTGGCTTAGGCAGAGGAGGAGACCTTTCAGAAATCTGGATGAGAACTAAATTTTTAGTTTTGGGCCAGATAAATCTGCTTGGCAATCCCTATTCAGTTGCCCTAACAAGTGCGGCGACGATTCTCGTTTCGGTATTTGTTTTTAGCTATTTAATAAAATTATCGAGGAAAGGGTTTGAATTTTATCGGGGAACAGAACCGAATACTACCAACCTAGCAAAACTAACTTCGTTTTCACCCTTCTTTTTCTTAATCTGGATGGTGGCTTTTTCCTATATATCTTCAACTGCGGTAACAGATATTCACTCTGCAAGGTACACCCTTGTCCTATTTCTTTCCTACGGCGTCGCAATCGGATTTGGGCTTGAAACATGGTTCAATAGCAAGGCCTATCGCTCCCCTCTAAAAAAATCGATCGCAGCATTTGCCTTCATCGCACTACTTACTCTGAATGTTAAATCACTTTCTTTAAGTATAATTCATGCAGATAAACCTGACGTACTTGAGAATATCGCCGATTATTTAACGCAGAAAGACGTACATTACGGATACGGTTTTTACTGGTATTCCTACCCCATCAATTTGTTGACTCGAGAGGATATTATTTTAGATCCCTTGGGATCAAACTATACTCCCTACTACCGTGAGAAAGTTTTGGCTGCAAAGCGGATTGCCTATGTAGACAAGCGGCCATATACAATTGAACCTCTGACTATCACGAAGGCCGGCCTGCCAGATAAAAAAAAATTTACAATTTTTGGGAACGACTACCAAGTTTTGGAAAAGCAAGTCTTCCAGACCGAAGAACAGGTTTCCACTTCGATAGACGTATTTGTCTTAGAAAAACTGGAAAAACCGGATAAATTGCAGATATCAGGAAAAACCGAAAGAACTTAGATTTAAAAATCAGCTGCTTCGGACAAGGAGAGAGCACCTCATGATCAATTCTAAAAAAGTAGTCGTTGTAATGCCGGCCTACAATGCCGAAAAAACGCTGAAAGCAACCTATGAAGAGATTCCTTTCGATATCGTAGACGAGGTCATTTTAACGGACGACTGCAGCAAAGATGCGACCCTGAATTTGTCCGCTAACTTGGGAATTACGACACTGCACCATCCAAAAAATCGTGGTTATGGCGGTAATCAAAAAACCTGTTATTCCCACGCTCTCAGTCGCGGTGCGGATGTGGTAGTCATGCTGCATCCCGACTATCAATACACTCCAAAGCTCATCACGGCGATGGCTTCACTTATAGCTTACGACGTCTATGATGTAGTTTTAGGCTCTCGCATCTTAGGTAAAGGAGCACTCCAAGGTGGAATGCCCCTTTATAAATATATATCGAATCGATTTTTAACTTTTGTGCAGAACATCTGCCTGGGACAAAAGCTTTCTGAATACCACACAGGATATCGGGCATTTTCAAAGGAGGTTCTCTTCGCACTCCCCTTGGAAGAAAATTCAGATGACTTTGTTTTCGACAATCAAATGCTTACTCAGATCGCCCTCTTCGATATGAAAATCGGCGAAGTATCCTGCCCCACAAAATATTTTAGCGAAGCGTCTTCTATTAATTTTAGTCGCTCAGTAAAATATGGACTCGGATGTTTGGCTAACTCCGCCTTATTTCTTCTGTCAAAATGGAAAATCTATACGCCAAAATTCTTATCTAAGGCTGGAGAAAAACTAAATCCTGAGGCTAATAGCCGCAAGGCTTGGACTCCTCAGCAAACTTAAGATTAAGACTCCGAAATATTAATCCTGAACAAATCTAAGATTAGTAGAACGGAACATTAATCCCAGCCGCAATTGCTTCATGTGATATTTCAAAGCGAGCATTGAGAGGTCCAGACATCTTATAGAAAGCACCTATTCCAAAGCGAGGGAAAAACTCTCCTCTCCCATTAAGCACATTGCCTCCTAAACCCCCCATAGCAAAAAGTGTCCAATCCTTATCTTTTTCAAAATCCCATCTTAGATGGATGCTATAGGCCGTAGCGGTGCCACTTGACAAAATTACCGGGCCGAATCCCCCTTCTACCGATACCGAATTAGTAATATCAGGAACAAACCCATGATTAACAATTTTCTTACTGAGGGTTCCAAAAATCGTAAACCCTGATGTCGCGTCGATCACTCCCAGCCCTGCCATAGCGCCAAGGCTAAGGACACTTTCCTCAGGTGCACCTTTCCAATCTTCAGCATGAACTACACTACCGACTGAAAACTCGGCACATACGACACTGATAAATAAAAATAATTTGATGCTTTTCTTCATAAAATCGCTTCCCCCTTTTGCATAACTTCTAATACTCTTGGGTCTTCAATGATGCCAGGTTTTTTAACCTGTTTCCTGATTCTCTCAATTGTATTTTTTGCCCACCCTGTTTGAAACATATTTACAATCCACTTGGGAACATCTCCCTTTGGATCACCATGCATCTCAGTCACTAAAAAAGTTTTCTGACCGTTCTCAATCGGTTTCAAGAGAAATCCACCATGAATTGTTCCACGAATATAACGAGTAGGCGGCACTAACGAATCATCGGCGGGTTCGAGTGTTACGTGTATGGTCTTCTCTTTTGGGTAGTAATGAACTTTGGCATTGGTGAGGAATTCTCGATCTTTTAAAATAATGGGAGGAGTAGAAATATGAGAATAGGTGACTTGCTCATAGTCCGAAACTTTCTTAACTACCCGAGCATCTGCTAAACTATCAATCCACTCTGGAGACCGCGCAGTATCGAAAATAACCTGAGCGACTTTAGCAATTGGAGCATCAATAACGCCTTGCCCCCTTAATCCGACAATAGGGTCGTTTTCTAATTCCTTTTTAAAAGTTCTTATCCCGTCACCTTCTCCGGATTCAGCCCATGATTTATCATCTAAACTTATATAATTAGGTTTCTCAACGGAAGCCGAGAGAGGCATTGCAACGAATACGATGAGTCCTGTGTAAAGAATTTTTAAATCCATCAGCGTCTCCCTTTTCAAAGTCAGAATTGCTAGCGTAAAGAATTACCAACTTTGTGGAGCCTGTCCAACAAATTTTTAGTCATCGATCCGGTAGCGCCCCAAATTCGATGATGTTGGTACTGATAAACATCAATGGGGTAGTGCACATTTCCTACTTTATAGGTCTGCGCCTGATAAGCACCGGGGTCTAACAGTGACACAAGTGGAGTCCAAATAGCTTCAGCGGTTTCGTGAGGATCTAAAGTCAGGGAGACTTCACTTATCGACTGATTTAATATACCAACAAAGGGTTGAATCAAATAACCCGTGACGGTGAAAAGCGGAGGTAGTTGGCCAAAGAGGGTCACTTTATCCCTTGAAATGCCCACTTCCTCTTCGGTTTCTCGCAATGCGGTAATGTCGGGCCGATTTACCTCTTCAGGTTCAGTACGTCCACCGGGAAAAGCGATTTGCCCTTTATGAGTTTCTACCGCATCTGTGCGTCGAATATACAGCAGAGAAAGTCGGGAATCTGCATGCTCCACTTGGGAAGGAATTTGAGAATAACCGAATAAAACCAATACAGACGCCGAAGTGGCGTTAGCTTTTGCAAATTCAGTAAGATCACGATGAACTCGATGGGCATAGTGCAGATCAAGAGATAGAGCCTCCCTAAGTTGTTTCTCAAACTGGCTGGGATTCATGACTTCCCTCTCAAATCAATACCCAATTTTTGAGCCTTTCGGTAGAGAGTGGCCCTATCAATACCTAAAATCTCCGAAGCCTTGGACTTATTAAAATGGACGTCCTGCAAAACTTTCGCAATATGAGCTTTTTCCATATCCTCAAGCGATGTTGCATGGCCTGTATTTACCGAACCAGAAGGGGATTCGTCTGGCTGCAGATTATTTTCTCGCAAGACCTCAAGAGGGAAATCTTCCGGAAATAATACTGAGGTATTAGTTAAAGCAACAGCTCGTTCCAAAGCATGTTCCAACTCACGAATATTGCCTGGCCAGGAATATTCCTGCAGAAGCTGCATTGCTTCTTTCGAAACATGTGAAACTGCCTTATTATTTCTTTCGGCATACCTTGCAAGAAAATGGTCGACTAAATAAGGTAGGTCCTCCATCCGCTCTTTTAAAGCAGGCAGTTCGATGGAAATAACTTTTAGACGATAATAGAGATCCTCTCGAAATTTCTCTGTCTTAACCAAATTCTCTAAATCTCTGTGGGTTGCTGCAATAATTCGGACATCCACCTTCTTTGACTCGGTCGCCCCTACTGGCTTGACCTCACCCTCTTGCAAAACCCGTAACAATTTGATCTGCAGAGGCAGGGAAATATCTCCAATCTCATCTAGAAAAAGCGTCCCACCATTAGCTTCTTCAAATAGGCCGCGTTTATCTGAAATTGCGCCCGTGAAGGAACCCCGAACGTGCCCAAAAAGTTCGGATTCCAATAAGTTTTCAGACAAAGCGCCACAGTTTACCGCAACAAACCGCTTGGCGCGGCGTTGACTATAGTCGTGAATAGCATGCGCAACTAGCTCTTTACCTGTCCCACTTTGGCCAGTTACGAGCACAGTGCTTGAAGACATTCCAGCCCGAGCCAAAGTTTTATATACTTCTACTATCTTCGGCGATTTCCCTATGAGGCTCCGTGCCGTTTCTTCGAATGGAACAGCTGGTAACCTAGTATTTTTAAGTGAATCTAAGTGTTTGACCGCGCGACCTACAACGGTTTTAAGATCCGCCATTTTGAAGGGCTTACTAATATAATCAAAGGCACCTGCCTGAATAGCCTCAATAGCACCTTCCATACTTCCAAAGCCTGTCATCAAAATCACGGCGCATTGGGCTTGAGACGCCTTAACTTGCCGCAAAACAGCCATTCCGTCAGTCTCGAGCATGCGAATATCGGAGAGAACAATTGGAAACTTTTCTGCTTTTAAAAAAGTGATTGCCTCTTCGCCACTCGAAGCCAATTTGATTTCATAATGATCTTTTTCTAAAACTTCCTGTAAAAGCTTTCGCGTAACTTCGTCGTCATCCACTACTAATATTTTAAACTTCATATATTTTTGTCGTCATATACTTATCTGGTATGGCAACCGCAGCGTTATACGCGTCCAAGCTCCTTCCTTTGAATCTACTCCCAAGTCACCCCCATATTTGTGGGCAATTTCTCGGCAGATGGCTAAACCTAAACCCGTTCCCTCCCCAGGAGGCTTCGTAGTAAAAAACGGTTTTAACACATTCTTTAGGTCTACTTTACGAATTCCTTCTCCCGTATCATAAACACTGATTCCAATCCAATCTTTGCCACTAGAATGGAGGACCTGAGTCTTGATTTCCAGATGAGATAATAGTTTTTCTCGGTGCGATTGTTTCGATTTAATACTATCTAAAGAATTGTTTAACAAATTTAGCAATATATGTTCAATGTCCAAGGGAACAGCCCGAATCGGACCAATACTTCTGTCAAAATCTCTTTTTATTTCAACTTTCAGGCTACTTACACGAGGAGTCAAAATCTCCAGCGCTTTATCGGCCAAAAGATTGATATCCACCAATTGTTTCTGTGATGTGGGCTTCGCAGTACTCTGCAAAAAACCCTTTACGATCGACTCTATCTTGCCGAGTTGACCATTTACAATTTCCAACCGTTCGCCAACTTTTTTACCAGACTCAGGAGGAATATCATCCCGCAAGAGCTGCAAATGGCCTCCAATGGCATTTAACGGCGTTCCTATCTCATGGGCAAAGCTTGCGGTCAGCTGTCCCATCACAGCCAATTTCTCGCTGTTCATAAGCTGTCTTTGTGCGTCTTGTAGGCGTTCTGTAAGTTGAAGGTTGTGCGAGGTCGCTTGTCTCAACAAGCGATCGTTGGCAATCGTTTTTCTTAGGAAATAACTCAGCAGTAGGATTAAACTTACTACACTGAAAACAGCAGCTGCTGCTGTAGTTTTCCAAAGAGTAGTTGCAACCCGTCCAATAGATTGGGCGGAAACAGAGACGTGGATCGATCCTAAAAGCCTTTTTGGCCCCCTGGGATCCCGACTCTTGTGCTCTATCGGAACATTTACTTCCCAAGTACCTCCTCCATTACCATCGTCTCGAAATTCACTACTTACTACCTCAACTAAATTGGGCAAAGGTGAAGCGGGATCATCTTCGATGTTAGAAGCAATAATTTTTACATTCTTCGTAACGGGGTCTCTCACCATCACGTCAATGCGAACGATATCCGGTTGAGCAGATACGATATCTTGAAGCGCATTCTCAATGACTGGGGTGGGGCGGGCGAGTGTTAACCATCGAGAACTATCTATCTCGGCAGCTAGCGTCTTAGCCGCATTTATACCTAATTGCCGAAGCTCTTCTTCCAAGATAGGAAGGGCAATCTTATTTTCGGCGACAGTAACGATGAGGAAGGTGGGGAGGATGACTGAAACCAAAACCAGACTGATTTTGGCTTGTAAATCTAACTTACGTCGGAAGACTTTCATTGAGCTTCAACTTATCATGCTGGAGAAAACCAGGGACAAAAAAACCGGGGACACTCGCTTGAG
>JBDSKY010000383.1:0-4119 GCA_039916675.1 Bdellovibrionia bacterium | reverse complement strand
AATGTTCACATAATTCTTAATAAGTTTTTGGGTGGCTATAGCGGTCTCTTCGTTCACATCGAAGTTTTCAAAAATTTCCGCGATATTTTGTTCAGTAATATTTATGAGAGCGGCTATTTTTTTCTCGGTAGCAACGTTTGGATCATTAAAAATAGAATCGGCGGTTTTAGAAATAAATTGGCGATAGGCTCCCAGATCTTCTGCTCTTATATAAAGTTCTTTAACGCCCTTTTGTGCGTAATGGGCCAGGCGTTTGTAGTCTAACCCCATTGTCGTTGTAAAGATGCAGGGGTTATTGGTTTCCGACAATTTTAGATAGATATTAAAGGTAAGGTCCCGCGTTACCCCACGGAGATTGGCGATATCAAAGGGAATAAGATTTAAAGATGATATGGATTCATTATCAGACATTGGGAATTGCTGCTCTCCTACCTACTCTTCGGAATCACGGAGATATAATTGAGTCATGTTGTGGGAAGAAAATGCCGATCTGAAGCTTGATAGTAGATATTGCATGTTTACTAAGGTCGGTCGCAGGGATGCGGAAGTTATGTTGAGTGAAGAGGAGGGTACTCACTTGCGTCGCATTCTTACAATTTTAGCTGTTGGCTTTATGGGGCTCGGTATTCCCATTTGTCACTATAGCTTTGGTTCGGATTATACAGTTTATAGTATTTATCAGGGTTTGAATTTAGGGAACGTAGGCGAGGTTATCCATAAGGATTTTTACGTGAATATGGGTTCAAGTCAGGGGCTTGCTACTGGATCCAAGCTTCAGGTTTATAGACATACTCCAACATTTGATCTTGTCTCCCAGCAAGTGTATCGCGAAGTTACTTTTCCAATTGCTGTAATCAAGGTGATTCATGTTGAGCCGCAGGTAGCTATTGCGAGGTTAGAGAAGTTTCTGCCCGTAGAAGAAACAGCAACGATCTCTCCCAAAGCTGTTATGGTGGGCGATTTAGTGAAAGTCGTCAATGCTTCAGCGAAGTGAACTAGTTTTGGAAAAGGTGTGCACCAGATTCCCACGGTGAATTAAAAGTGGCGCCACTCCGAAACTGCGCGATCAATTTCGGAGTAGCGCCTCCATTAGCCCGTTCGGCCCACTTCTGCAGTGGCCTCACCTTTGGGCCAACCTAGAAAGCTGATATTTTCAGAATGAATTTCAAAACTAGTCCTTTGAGCTCCATCCTTGGCTTCCCAGTTTCGGCTTTTGATCATTCCTTCCACATAAACCGAGTGCCCCTTTTTTAGATATTGAGCGCAGGCTTCTCCCTGCTTTCCCCAGGCTACGATCTGATGCCACTGGGTTTCCTCGACATGGGTGGTGGTGGATGAATCTGAACTTACGGATGTTAAGGAGGTTGTTGTAGCGGATTCCGAGTTTTCAGCGGGAGATGCCGAAGGATTGTCTTTATAAATCCGACGGGAAGTCGCCACCGCAAAATGGGCCACAGGGAACCCTGATTTGGTATGCCGCTGAATGGGGTCTGCACCTAAACGTCCTACTAGAATTACTTTATTTACATCTTTCATATTTGTTTCCTCTGGTCTGTGGTGCTGTGCGACATATGTGCCAAGAGGAAAGGTCTAAAAGAGTTACTAAGTGAAGGATTTTCGCACTCTGAGTCTGATAGTCGGACTTCTCGAGAGCCGTAAAGATTCTCATGCGTTATTTCAAATGGATCTACCGCAAGCATACATTTACTTCTATCGGCGATATCAATCATGCTCTTGTGGAAACCATAGCTAAGATCAACAGGAAGCCTCACACCCGGTTTCGAGTATCAAGGCAAGAGCGCTGGGAGAAAATGGAGCGCGCTGCACTCAAGCCCCTTCCCAAGCTTGCATATGATGCCCTGGAATGGAAAAAAGCAAAGCTTCACGCTGATTGTTACGTCTCGGTGGAGGGTGCCTATTATGCGGATCCGCATATTCACCGAGGGCAAATACTACGAGTTAAACTCACCGAAACCCAAGTAGAAATTTTCTTCAACCTTGAAAGGATCGCAAGTCACACTCGCGATCGTCATAAGTGGGGAAACCGAATAAAAAACCTAGATCACTTGCCGGAGAACTCGAAAGCATATTACGAAGCCACGCCGCAGAACCTCCTATCCCAATCACGTTTTATCCATCCAGATCTCCACGCGTGCGTCGAGGAATTATTTAAGCAAGATACCGTTGGAAATCTACGGCGCGCTCAGGGTCTCATCCGGACTGCAGTTAAGGAAATTAACGAGACCACTGCCGATATTGCTCGACCACGGATCCAGAGCGCTGTCGAAACAATGCAAAGATTTCAAAAGTTCCGGGTGGCCTACTTCCAGGAGATCTTAAAAAATCTCCGGAAGAAAGCTATCCAACCTGAGGGACGGGGAATCACTCGTCTACCCAATAACCCCATGATTCGCTATCGGGCCACCTCAGGCGATAGTGAATCATTCGCACCAATTGTAGGAGAATCAACTGATGAGTACAGTTCAAGTCAAAACCCTGATGTCAGAAATGAAGCTAGCGGGAATGATAAAGGCCCTTGAAAAGACAATGGCTGATGCCACCCAAGACTCCTGGAGCTATAGCGAGTTCATCGACGTCCTCTTGCAGGCTGAATCAGATTATCGAGAAGAAAAAAAATCTCAGAGCAGGATTAAAGCATCGAAGTTAAGAATCCGGGCGAGCTTCGAGGACTTCGATTTTACCGCCAATCGCAGCATCACTAAGACACAGATAAAGGAAATCTATTCACTCAAATGGGTGGAACAAGGCAGGCCTCTACTCATCATCGGTCAGACCGGCGTTGGCAAGACGTTCATTGCCCAAGCTGCGGGTCTTCATGCCTGCGTGCACAAAAAGAGCGTCCTATTCATGAGCGTCTCCACATGGCTTGAGAGTGTCGCTCTGGCTCGTTCTACTGGGGGTTATATTAAATTCCGGGATAAACTGTCTAAGCCAGACGTCCTCATTCTGGACTTCGGAATGCGAAAATTCTCAGACTTAGAGGCACAAGATCTTTGTGAAATTCTGGAAGAGCGATCCGCAGGGAAATCGACAATCGTAACAACCCAGTTGCCACTAGATCATTGGCAGGAAGTACTACCCGATCCAGTCATTGGTGATGCCATCCTAGACAGACTTAAACATGCTGCACTTCAGTTTAAGATCACCGGGGAAAGTTATCGGAGCGTAAAAGCCAAAAAACTTGACGCAAAGGCCGAAGGAAAGTAGAAACCGTCGCTAGCGCTCCGGGTGGCCTCAATCCTGGAAATCAGCTGGCCTCAATCGAGGAAATTCTGCAGTTCATTCCAAATTGACTGAAAGGTACTTAAGCGAAGAGGAAGTCATGCGTATGATTACCCTCACATTAGATTTAAGAGACCAACTCATTTTAAAGACGCTCTATAGCGGTGGATTTCGGGTCTCAGAACTAGTCTCGCTTAGTTGGGAAGATCTGCAGCCTAGAGAAGGTGGATCAGGCCAAATCACGGTGATCGGAAAGGGCAATAAAAAGAGGGTAGTCATCATATCAAAAGGAGTCTTTCAAGGAATTTTAAAACAAAAACCGGAAAATGCGCGTCCCTTTGATCCGATTTTTGTTTCTAGGGAAAAAGAGAGTCCTAGACTTTCAGTCCGCATGGTTCAAGTCATTGTAGATAAGGCTAGACTCCGGGCAGGAATCACAAAGAAAGTTTCCCCACATTGGTTAAGACACGCCCATGCGAGTCATGCCTTAGACCGGGGCGCTCCTATTCATTTGGTTCAAGTTACTTTAGGCCATGCAAGTGTGGCAACTACCGGAAAATATCTCCACGCCCGCCCGCAGGAGTCAAGCGGTCGATTTTTAGGAGTGTAGAGAATTCAAATATAATTTTAAATAAATGCTATAGATGTGATGATGTACGTTCATTCGAAGTGAATTTTTAGAAATTCACGGAACTTATATCTTGCAAGAAACCACTCATTGCAAACTCTTGTGAGAAACATTGGCTACTTTCACCCTGAAGTAAACTCCTGTTGGGTGTTTAAACTTTCGCATATTTCGTATAGGAATGATGCCCAATTCACTCTCGTCAGCGTTCTGCTCGGAATTTTCTCAGTGATCAGATGGTTCTGATCACC
>JBDSKY010000382.1:0-13392 GCA_039916675.1 Bdellovibrionia bacterium | reverse complement strand
TTCTCTTGGATAGGGGCGTTCCCTGTACTGATTGCGCTGTCCACCTATGCAACCATGATTTGGGAAGTTTATTTTCCTATACTCGTTTGGCTGAAGCCCCTCAGGCGATTTACGCTTTGGGGTGGGGTGATGCTACATTTAGGGATTGGAGTGGCTCTGAATATTCCCTATTTTGCCGCCGTGATGATTTCTACATATATTTTGTTCCTAGATTCTGAGGAAATCGATCGTCTTACGCTAAAAAAAATTAAAGTCATTCGCTCAATGACCGATGAGTTAATCGTCTAGGCAGCGAGGACTTTGGTGGGTAATCGAAGCTTAGGCAACTTGACTGGGGACCGCTGTCATTTGCTGAGATTCCTCTGAGGAGGCGATTTCGGGTACAGCAACAGGTGGTGGTGGTCCTCGTCCTCATTGTGATAGCCTTCCCCACATACCGGAGGAATTGAAATGGCTAGTCTCAATCACATCGGAATCGCAATCAATAATCTACCCCTAATGACTAAGCTCTTTGGTCTTCTTAATTTGAAGATCGATCACTCGGAAGCTGTTCCTACAGAGAGCGTAATGACTCACTTTTTACCTTTGCCCTTGCATGGATTAGAGAACTCCTTCAATCTGGAATTCCTTGAGCCTTTGGACCCCGAGAAGGGTCCCATCGCCAATTTTTTGAAGAAGAAGGGCCCAGGTATCCATCACTTAGCATTTTCAGTCAATCCGGGAGAACTTGAGCTTTTGAGTGAGCGGCTTCGGAAGGAAGGGTTTCGACTTATTTACGATAAGGCTCAACCTGGCGCCCACGGGGCGAAAGTAAATTTTATTCATCCTGCATTTGCGGGTGGTATTCTCATTGAGCTCATGGAGCCACGTTAGTATAATGAAAGTTATATGCCCATTCGTTTGACCCCAGTCGTAAAAATTTTATTGATTGCTTGTTTTGCGGCCTTTTTGGTCCAACAGACAGGAGATCAGTTTTTAGGGACCCATCTTCTACAGCTATTCGGTCTCGTGCCAGCAGGGGTGCTCCAGCAGTTTCGAGTTTGGCAATTATTCACTTACTCCTTTATTCATGCTGACGTGATGCACCTGTTCTTCAACCTGCTGATGCTGGCATTCATCGGTGCTGAACTGGAAATTGCTTGGGGAGCGGTTAAGTTCCTCAGATTTTATTTTTTCTGCTCTATCTCAGCTGGACTATTCTACCTCTTTCTCGAGGGGGGGATTCTCAAAGGCGCAGGGATGTACACTCCAATGGTGGGAGCGTCCGGCGCCATTTATGGGCTGTTGATGGCTTATGGTTTAATTTTTGGTGAGAGAATTTTGCTGTTTATGATGCTTTTCCCGATGAAGGCGAAGCATTTTGTTTGGATTCTTGCTCTTATTGAGTTGATGAGTACTTTGTTTTCCTCAGGGGGCAGCTTTGCTAGCATTGCTCATCTGGGTGGAATGGTTGCAGGGTTCGTGTTTTTATGGACTAAAGCCAGTTGGATATTACATAAAAGACGCAAGGCACTGCTTGCACCTGAAAAAGCACGAGCTAAGAAACGTCGGGTCGGTAGCTCCAAGCATCTTAAGCTCATTATCAACAATGATCGGGAATTTGAGTCCCCGGACTCTGATGATCAGGATCCCGGTAAGAACCCCAAGACCTGGCACTAGAGTAGTAACGGTTGACATGAGGGCCTTGCCCGATCTATCTATGCACTATGGCACTTTTACATGAATCCGTAGATTCCAAGAAATTAGATGTTCGAATGGTTGAAAGAAATACCGCACGCGGCGTTATTAAGGCTGATGACTTGGAAAAGTCGCTCAAGACTTTGCCTGACGATGCTGACAATGCCGAATGGATCAGCTTGGATACTTTAACACATGAACCCGATGAGAGTGAGATGAATGGTCGAGACGACCATCAAGATCATTAAGTCGAGTACCTTTTAGGTACACCACCACAAGATGAGCACCATGATGACCACTCAGACTTCAAAGATAGAAGACGTCACTATTTTAGGGACCGGACCTGCTGGCCTTACCGCCGCAATTTATGCTGCTAGAGCTAATCTTCAGCCTCTCTGCGTCGAAGGTGAACAGCCGGGTGGACAGCTCACTATTACTAGTGATGTCGAGAACTACCCTGGGTTTGCTGAGCCTGTGACGGGACCAGATTTGATGGTTGCGTTTCGCAAGCAGGCAGAGCGTTTTGGAACTCGGTTTCATCAAGGCAATGTTGTGAAGGCGGATCTTTCTAAAAGTCCTTTCACACTTGAATTTTACGATGGAACGCAGATCAAAACCAAGACCTTGATTATCGCCACAGGAGCTTCGGCTAAGTGGCTGGACTTGCCGAGCGAAAAACGTCTACAGGGTAAAGGCGTTTCTGCTTGTGCGACTTGCGATGGTTTCTTTTTTAAGAATCAAGATGTCGTAGTTGTCGGAGGGGGTGATACGGCGATGGAAGAAGCGACCTTCCTCACAAGGTTTGCTAAATCTGTGACGCTGATTCATCGTAGGGATAAGCTTCGAGCCAGTAAGATTATGCAGGATAAAGCTCAGAAAAATCCTAAGATCCGTTTTATGTTGGAGTCTGGGATTGAAGAGGTTTTGGGCGAATCAGGCGTAACTGGTGTTCGCGTGAAGAACTTTACAACAGATAAAGTTCAAGATCTCCCTGTTACAGGCGTCTTCGTAGCCATCGGGCATCAGCCAAACACTGCTATTTTTAAGTCTGCCTTGAAATGCAACGAAGCCGGCTACCTGATTGTAGAAAGCGGTTCGACTCGGACTAATATTCCGGGAGTTTTTGCAGCAGGCGATGTAGCGGATCATGTTTACCGTCAAGCCGTTACGGCTGCTGGAACGGGCTGTATGGCTGCCATTGATGCCGAACGCTTCTTAGAAAGTTAAATCTTATGGAAACCCCAGAAATTGTAGATCATTCAGAGCAGGTCAAAGTTCGCTTTGAAAAGCTCGCCCGTTTGAGGGATGAGAAGATCAATCCTTATAAAAATGGAAGAGTGCCTAATGCCTTGGCGTTTGATCTTCATCAGCAACATGATGCCAAGACGAAGGAAGAACTGGAAACCCTAGCTCTTCCTTGCGCAGTCGCTGGACGGATGATGGCTATCCGAGATTTCGGTAAGGCCTCTTTTGTTCGATTGAAAGATCGGACCGGTATTATTCAACTTTTCGTTCAAAAAGATAAATTAGGCCCTGAAGCCTATGCTCTCTACAAGAGCTTGGATATTGGGGATATTATCTTTGCTGAGGGGACCGTTTTCAAAACAAAAACCGGTGAGCTCTCCGTTCATTGTACTTCCTTAGAATTGCTTTCAAAGTCCCTAAGGCCTTTGCCTGAAAAATATCACGGCATCGCCGACGTTGAGATTAAATACCGTCAAAGGTACCTCGACCTTATTATGAGCGATGAAACGCGTGAGACATTCCGCCGGCGCTCAAAGATTATTGAAGAACTCCGTAAGTTTTTTGTTGAACATGATTTTATGGAAGTCGAAACTCCTATGCTGCATCCTGTTGCTGGGGGCGCTACCGCGAGACCGTTTGCCACACATCACAATGCTTTGGATATGGAGCTTTTCATGAGAATCGCGCCTGAGCTTTATCTAAAGAGATTGGTTGTGGGAGGTTTTGATCGAGTTTTTGAAATTAATAGAAATTTCAGGAACGAAGGTATTTCGATTAAGCATAATCCAGAATTTACGATGATTGAATTTTATCAAGCCTATGCCACTTATGAAGACTTGATGGAAACCCATGAGAAACTTTTCCAGCGTCTGAGTGTGCGAGTACTTGAAGGTCGGCCCCTTGTTTATCAAGGAACTCAGATTGAGCTTCAAAGCCCATGGCAGCGGTTGAAAGTTGAAGATGCTATTTTGACCCTGAGCGGATTTAAGGATCGTTCTCTTTTACGAGATAGGAGTGCCCTCCTTGCCTACGGTAAAGAGAAGGGTATTTCTATGGATCCTAAGGCGACAGTGGGCGAATTGATGATGGGGATCTTTGATGAGGAAGTTGAAGCTCAGTTAATTCAACCGACCTTTATTACTCACTATCCTCTGGACGTTTCTCCCCTTTCCAGGAAGAATGAAGAAGATCCATTTTTGGTGGATCGATTTGAACTTTTTATTTACGGCCGTGAGATGGCAAACGCATTTTCTGAATTAAACGATCCTGTGGATCAAAAAATGCGATTTGAAGCTCAGGTTGATGCAAAAAACGCAGGAAACGAAGAAGCCACTGACATGGACGTCGATTATGTCACGGCTCTTGAATACGGAATGCCTCCGACCGCCGGGGCTGGGATCGGGATTGATCGCTTGGCGATGCTTTTTACGGATTCTCCGAGTATTCGAGATGTCATTTTGTTTCCTTTGATGAGACCTCTTCATTCGGAGGCCTCGAAGGCCTAGGGAATGGGATTTTTTCAATCAATAGAACCAACGTTAGCCAGAAGGTTTTTGCTCTCTAAATTTAACGACGGCTTTCTTTCTTATATCTCAATGGTATCGGTCGTGGGAGTAATGCTGGGAGTCACGGCGTTAACTGTCGTGACCAGCGTGATCAATGGATTCGAAGGGGAGTTGAGCCGAGTGATTACCGGTATGAACGGTGAGGTTCTCCTTTATTCGCGTAATGAGCCAGTCAAAGATCCCGCACAAATCATCGAAGAAATCAAAAGAACTGCTCCGCAAGTTGCCCAAGTGAGTCCTTCCTTTGTGGCTGAGCTGATGGCTTCTGGAAGTGCTGGAGTTTCCGGCGCTATCCTTCAAGGCTTTGACCCTGAGAGTGTAGGACGGGTCACGACGATTCCGACCTCTCTAGCTGCCGGACGTTTGCCTACCGTTGATGGTGAGGTTGCCCTAGGATCGGCGATTGCTGAGAAGCTGGGGGCAAGTGAAGGTTCTGAAATAAGATTGATTGCCCCCTTTGCAGGAGGAGTTAATTCGGCCCCCAAAATTTTGAAAGCCACCGTAGTGGGGATTATCCGTCTTGGGATGTACGATTACGATTCCAAATTTATCTTTATGACTTTGCCAGCTGTGCAGAAATTTTTAGATCAGGCGGGTAAAGTAACCACCTTCCATTTGAAATTAGTGGCGGGGGCAGATAGTAGGGGAGTTTCTGATCGATTGACGGAAAATTTTGGTTATCCTTTTCGTTCCAAGGATTGGGGTCAGCTGAACAAGAATCTTTTCTATGCGATTCGCTTGGAGAAAGTCGTCATTGCGATCATTCTTACTGTGATCGTGATTGTGGCGGCTTTTAATGTCGTCAGCACATTGATGATGATGATTCATGACAAGACAAAAGAGATTGCGATTTTGAAGGCGATGGGCTTCCGACCTTGGCAGAGTTTTAGATTGTTTTGCCTGATTGGGGTGGGAATCGGAGCCGTCGGAATATTTTTTGGAATTCTTTTAGGGTTGGGGTTAGGGTGGTTGCTGGAGAAAACGCATTGGATTGATCTGCCACCTGATATTTACTATATCGGTTTTCTCTCGGTAATTGTTCGATGGAAAGAAATTGCGCTGATAGCCTGGGTGGCGTTGGTCGTCTCTTTTTTGGCAACGCTTTATCCGTCGTGGAAGGTGGCGCGAAAGTCGCCATTAGATGGTTTAAGGTATGAATAGATATGAGTGAAAATTTAGAGATAGGACCTTCAAGCTCCTCGGGGAGGCGCGTAGTGGATCAAAAGCATCAGGCAGAGAAAAAAACTCAAAATTTGGAACCGGAGCCGCTTCCCTTGTTTCACGCACAGCAGATTAAGAAATCTTTTTTCAAGGGGAAAAAGGAAATACCCGTCATTCGCGGCGTAGATCTGAAAATTAAACCAGGGGAGCTGGTAGCGATCACCGGAGCAAGCGGTGTCGGGAAGAGTACTCTACTGCATATCCTAGGAACGCTGGAGCCACCCACCTCGGGGCAGGTTCTATTTGGGCCGAAGCAAGAGAATATCTTTCGTTTTTCAGAGAAAGCTCTCTCCATCTTTCGAAATCAAACCTTAGGTTTTGTTTTTCAATTTCATTATCTCCTTCCCGAATTCACTGCTTTAGAAAATGTAATGATGCCTACTCTGATCGCGGGCTATAGGCGCCATGAATCCGAAAAGCAGGCCAAGCTCCTTCTCGAATTTGTGGGCTTGAAAGATCGAATGGACCATAGGCCCAGTGAACTGTCCGGAGGAGAACAGCAAAGGGTGGCTATTGCCCGTGCAGTAATTCTTCGCCCCAAGCTCTTAATGGCGGACGAGCTGACAGGCAATTTGGATTCTGAGAATTGTTCCATGGTGATGGATCTTCTGGTTCGACTCAACCGAAGTACGGGGGTTTCGGTTTTATTAGTAACCCACGATCAAGCTTTGGCTTCAAAGATGCATCGCATTATTGTGATGAAAGACGGACTTTTTGTTAACTAAATGTCTCCAACAGCTTGTTCATTGTTGACAGTCTTGTTGAGGACACCTAGACATTAGATTCGTGATATCATTTACACCTTTGTTGGATTATCGCCGAATGAGGCACCGTTGTCTTATATCATTGCTTACCGCAGCTTTATTAGCGTTAAGTGTTTGCGAACTGGGGTTTGAGTCCTCGGGGTTTGCAGCAGACGATACGGAGGCCCCCGGTGCTGCTTCTGATGCTTTTCCAGAAAATGATTATTTTGGAAAAACGGTAGGACAGATTCAAGTAAATGGCCTGAAAAGGATTGGGAAAGATGCCGTGCTGGCAAAACTCTCGGCCAAGGTTGGAGATATTCTGACTCGTGAGGGCTTGAGATCAGACATTCAGTCACTTTTCAGTATCGGATACTTTGACGACATCAGTGTTAAGGGTGAGCTCGCTGACGGTAAAGTTAATTTAACTTACGATGTGCGTGAGCGTCCCGTAATCGCCAAGATTACTTTTGAAGGAAACGAACGACTCACTGCAAGCGATTTCAAAGACGTCACTAAGATCAAAGAGTGGTCGATTCTAGATGTAAACAAAGTCAAGGAAGACGTAGGACTGATTCAGAAGCATTATGAAGAAAAGGGATTTTACCTTGCCAAAGTGGCCTATGAAATCAAACCTGCCGACAAGCCTGATCAGGTCGAACTGATTTTTAAGATTAACGATTATGATAAGGTTCAGATTAAGAAAATAACCTTTCTGAACAACAAGAGATTTTCTGACGAGCAGTTGAAAGGCGTTCTTGGCGAGACTAAAGAGGGGAGTGCTCTTTCTTTTCTGAATAGTTCTGGGAATTTTAAAGAATCAGCATTCAAGCAAGATCTTCAGCGTTTGACTTATTGGTACCTGGAACATGGTTATGTCAAATTTAAATACGAAAACCCGGTCGTAACAGTCAGCGATGATAAAAAGTGGCTCTACATCTCACTTTATGTCGACGAAGGGGATCAGTTTAGAATTGGTACGGTAGACTTTGGCGGCGATCTTTTATTTGGTAAAGATGAGCTGAACGAGACGATTGGTCTTACTTCCGGAGAAGTCTTCAGTATTTCAAAGAGAAATCAGGATATTCAGCATTTGACGGAGAAGTATCAGGATCTGGGTTACGCGTTTGTGAACGTCGTGCCTAAAATGGCATTTCACGATGATACCAAGACTTTGGACATGGAGTATGATTTTGAAAAAGGGAACTTGGTTCACTTTGGCGAAATTAATGTTCTTGGCAATGCGAAGACTTACGATAAAGTTATCCGCCGTGAATTAAAAATCCATGAAGGTGACTTATACAACGGCACCAATCTTAGACTTTCTAAAGAGAATGTGGAACGATTGGGATACTTTGCCCAGGGCGAAGTGATTTTTAATTCCTCAACGCCCAAAGGCCACCCAGATATTCTGAATGTGGAAATTACGGTGAAAGAACGCTCCACAGGTACGATTACTCTGGGTGCGGGTTACGGTAGCAATCAGGGTTTCTTTTTTACGACTCAGATTTCGGAAATTAATTTGCTCGGTCGAGGCCAAACACTGAGCCTGGCCGCTCAGTTCACGATCGGCGGAGTGAACACGGATCAACGCTCTCAGAGCTTTAATTTAGGTTTTACGGAGCCGTATACCTTTGATACGCTTTGGACCAGCGGTTTCGATCTCTATCATGTGACTTTTCCGATTCCGAACAAATACACGACGAAGAAGCAAGGTTTTGATGTTCGCATGGGGCATCCTATTATGGATTATACCTATGGGTATATTACCTATAAATTGGAACGCTTGGAGGATTTATATCCTGCCCCTGGTGTTGATCAGAGCATTATTGATGCTGATACAGGCGTACTCTCCAGTGTTACTATGAGCGTAGTTCGCGATAAGAGAAATAATCGTTTCGAGACTACAGCAGGAAACTATCAAAGCATATCTTTGGAGACGGCAGGCTTGGGTGGGGATATGGCCTACTTTAAGTTTGTGGCCAACAACCGATATTATCGCAGGGTGATTGGTGATCTGGTATTTAGGAATAGTACCGAGTTTGGCAATATTTCTGGCAGCAGAGTTCCTCCTTCGCAGAAGTTTTATCTGGGGGGGCCTAACAATATGAAGGGCTTCCAGCTTTTCTCTCTCGGGCCGCAGAAGACATCGACCGATGCAAATGGAAATCTGATTGCTATACCTTTAGGGGGCAACATAGAGACCTACTCGTTGTTTGAGCTCGAGTATCCTCTATTGAAGGAAGCCGGAATCAAAGGTGTGCTGTTTTTCGACGTAGGGAATACGACTAATTTTAACGGCAATTTGTTTCCGCTGAGAGCAGATGCGGGATTTGGATTCCGTTGGTTCTCTCCTATTGGTCCACTTCGGTTTGAGTGGGGCTATCCGTTGAATCGTACATCTACGGAGCAAGCCTCTACGTTCTCATTCTTTATTGGACCGCCGTTTTAGGACTGGGTTAGGTTAGCCTGTTAAAGCTTAGCGGTGGAGCACTGTAGGTTTTACACCTAATTTAATTCCGAAGCTCATGCAAAATGACGAGTTGTAGATTCATCAGCTTTCGAAAAAGCTTGAAACATTTGAGGTTTTGCTTCGTCAGGAATACCAGTGCCGGTATCCTGAACGATAAGCACTACCGCAACGTGATCACCCTGAGGAGTTAGTTCCGCACGAATGGTAATTCCTCCCTCTTTTGTAAATTTTACTGCATTAGATACCAAGTTGTATGAATTTCTTTTCGTATTGAACTTTGCAATCTCGTTTTGACCAATCGGTCCCCTAGTGGATTTCAATTAAGTCTCTTTGGCTTGTTTTTATTTAGTTTTTGTGTATTTTACTTTGTCTTGGTAGTTATAGCCGCTGACACTATTAGTGTCGGAAAATTTTACCATCGGTGTCGAACTTATTGGGTCCAGCAAAGAAGAGTTTAATGCTCTGAGTTACGATTTCTCTGTGAGTTGTCATTTCTTGGCAAATCATCTTTGAGACGGTTTGAATCCTTTCCCCAACGCCCCAGCCATAAAGGCAGCACAAAGAAAAGGAAGACCGGCCCTAGGAGTACGGCGAAGATAAACCAGACTCCGCTGACGTTTACTTTACGCCGGGCCGCTTCAAGCGTGACCAATCCCAAGCCCAGGGCACCGAGGCAAAACCAGATAATGAGCGCGATTCGCATAGATTCAGAATACTAGTCCACGAACAAGGATATGGAAAGTGGTTTTGATTGTGGCTAGCCTCCAGGGAGGGTAGTGTCCCTTCATGAGCTTCACATCACAAAATGGCGGCAGAGGGGGTCGGGGCAGTGATTTCGGAAATCTCCCTGACGAATTTCGAAGGATCATCGAAACCATCCAGGATAATCTGCATTTTATCTTGTTTGGGATCGGAGCGCTGCTGCTTCTTATTACGATTTTTTCGAGCTTTTATACGGTCCAGCCTAGCGAAGAGGCAGTCATTATTCGATTTGGCAAATATCAAGAAACCAACCCACCCGGGCTGCATTTCAAGTTACCCTTCGGCATCGACGACGCAATCAAGGTGAAGACCAAACTTGTGTTTCAAGAGGAGTTCGGCTTTCGCAGCTCGGACCATTCTGGAGACGAGACATCTTACGAAAAGGGCAATTTCGACAAGGAGTCACAAATGTTGACCGGCGATCTAAATGTGGCGGACGTTGAGTGGATCGTCCAGTATCAGATTTCTGATCCACGGAAATTTTTATTCGCAGCGCAGGATCCGAAACAAAATATACGCGACGTATCAGAGGCGATCATGCGGCGAGTTGTAGGGGACCGCACCGTCAATGAAATATTAACTACCGGACGGGTCGCGATTGCGACTGAGGCCCATCGTCTCACTCAAGAGGTGCTGGATAAGTACGATCTTGGTATTCGGGTAGTGACCATCAAGCTCCAAGATGTAAACCCTCCTGAGCTCGTAAAGCCATCCTTCAACGAAGTGAATGCGGCCAAGCAGGAGCAAGAGCAGGCAATCAATATGGCAGAGTCGGCATATAATAAGGTAATTCCTGAAGCTCGCGGCAAGGCAGAAGAGACCCTTTCTGAAGCTGAGGGTTATGCGACTGCTATCGTGAACCGCTCCAAAGGGGATGCGGAGAGATTTCACCTTACATTACAAGAATACCGACGCGAGCCAGACGTGACCCGCAAGCGATTGTATCTCGAGACCATGGAGGAGCTATTCGGCAGGTTCAAAAAACTCACCATCGTCGATGACAAAATTAAAGGGGTGTTGCCCTTATTCGGGAATAAGCTCCTGGAGAGTAAGCCCCAAGAGGTTACAGAAAAATGAAACAACTGAATCCAGCTCACGTAATTGCGGGTGCAATATTTTTCATCCTTACTGTAGCGGCGGTGCTCTCCGCTGCCTATATTGTGCCTGAAGGCCGTCAAGCCATCATTACTCAATTTGGTCGACCCGTGGGAGATCCGGTAACATCGGCCGGCCTGTATGCTAAACTTCCCTTCATTCAGGACGTTCAACTTGTCGATAAAAGAATCAAGACCTGGGACGGCTATCCAAATCAGATCCCGACCCGGGATAAAAAGTATATTATCGTTGATACCACCGCCCGTTGGCGAATCCACGATGCGTTGAAGTTCATCCAGACAGTTCAAAACGAGCGTGGGGCAAAAGCACGCTTGGACGCAATCCTAGACGCGGTCGTCCGAGACACCATCTCTAACCACAATCTGGTAGAAGCGGTCCGAAATACAAATGCAATTCTCGATTATATCCAGGAACGGGCAGTGGAAGCCCAAAAAAAGGTGGCCTCTGGATCCATCCTTGTTGCTGAAGAAGAAGAAATCACTGGCGAGATTGAAAAAATCCAAACAGGTCGCGAGGCTCTCAGCGGGCTGATCGCAAAGAAGGCCGCCGAAGAACTTCAGGCTTTCGGCATCACGGTTATTGATGTTCAGCTTCGCCGAATTGCTTATGAGAGCAGTGTTGAGAAAAAGGTATACGATCGCATGATTTCCGAACGTAAGCGGATCGCAGAAAAGATTCGTTCTATTGGAAAAGGGGAGCAGGCTAAAATTCAAGGTAAAACAAGCCGGGATCTTCAGCGCATCGATTCTGAAGCATACCGCAAGGCGCAGCTGACCAAGGGTAAGGCCGAAGCTGAATCTATTTCGATCTATGCGAAGTCGCTTTCCCAGGATCGGAAGTTCTTTGAATTCACAAGGACCCTCGATGCCTATAAAAAAAGCATGAAGGACGATACGCAGTTCATCCTGTCAACGGACTCAAGCTTCCTAAACCTATTTAATAAAGGCACTTGATGTAGAGAGCTGGCCCGGTTGCCTCTTCAAAATTTGTGTTCCTGGTTCCAATATTACGGTTTAAGTTTTGCACCCTATCATGGAAAAAACCATGGAGGATTTTCAGAAATGTTAAGAAGATATTTTCTCACAGCATTGGCTCTCGGTTTATTTGCTCTTCCGACCTCTCCGCTTTATGCTAGGGACCAGCAAACAGGTTCAATTAAAGTGGAAAAGTTTGATAAAAAAGCTGATGTGAATCTTGCAAAAGTAACAATCCAAGATGCATTGAATGTGGCTATGAAGGAGGTTAATAACGGCAAAGTCATTGATGCAGAACTTAAAGCCGAGAATGGGTACCTAGTGTACGAAATAGAAATTGTCACGCCCGACAAAAAGGTAACGAGGGTTCTTGTCGATGCCGGAAATTCGAAAGTATTGAGTACTGAAGCTGAAAAAGAGGGTTAAGCTGGCTTGAAGTTTCAATCTAAGAACTTAGAGCTGGAATCTCTTTTTCAGTCGGTGCATGCCCTTCGGGCTTTTGTAGTGGAATCGGGCGATCGTATTTACAAAGAGTGGCGACCCTCGATTTCGCGTAGGGCATTTCGTTTGGGTGGTCGTAATTTCGCCTATTACTTAGCCTTACGTCAGCGTGACATTAGGGATTTACAGGTAGGTTTGATGGCTGCGGGATTCTCTTCATTAGGACGAAGTGAATCCCGCGTTTTGCCTAACTTAGATGCGGTGGTCTCTAATCTTGGAATCGTGACGGGAAGGCCTTCTCAAGACCTTCCCCCGCGACCTCTTTTAAAGTCATTTTTCCGAGGACAGCGTTTGTTGAATTCTGAAGCCACGCGAATTTTTGGTATTCCTCAGCATCGTAGGCGAGTTCGCCTCATGGTCACATTGGGCGCCGAGACGGGCACAGATTATTCTCAAGTACGTGCCCTAATACTGTCAGGAATGGATGTTGCGCGAATTAATTGTGCTCATGACACTCAAGACCAGTGGGCGAGCATAATTGCAAATGTGAGGGAGGCAGAAAAGGAGACTGGGCGCCAATGCAAAGTGGAAATGGACCTTTGTGGCCCGCGCTTTCGGATTGGGAGGGTCAAATTTCCAAATGAAAAAGTACGGGTTCATACGGGTGATCAAATTTTAATGACAAATGATGCCACTCCGCCAGGAACCTCAGAATGGGTGCAATTTCAGGCCTTGCCATCGGGTGTGGCGTCTCAAGTTTCGGTGGGTCACTCCGTTTGGATTAATGACGGCAAGCTAGGTACGAAAGTGGAGCAAAAGAAATCCACAGTCGAAAAAGACCTCTTATCTGCCCACCCTTGATCTCATTCCTCATGATATTCTCAATACCGTCTCTGGCCGGCGAAAGGCATCTTAAGGCAGGCAGTATTTTTTCGGATGGTGAATGATCGAATGAGCAGTCAGAATATCTCAATCCTCAATCCTCAATACGTAAATTTTAAGCTTATAAAGTATAAACAATGGCAGTGGTTCAGGAGGTTTTGTCCCAGATACGTAAAAACATCTGGGGTCTACTCGGTGGATCGGCGACTTTTTTACGTTATCGGGACGAGAGAATGAGAGGCACATCGAGAGAATGAGAGGCACATCTTTAGTTCTTAGGGTGAGAGTTGTTG
>JBDSKY010000381.1:0-2745 GCA_039916675.1 Bdellovibrionia bacterium | reverse complement strand
TACTATTCGGGAGGGTGAATTTTTTTCGCTATTAGGGCCTAGTGGCTGCGGGAAAACGACTCTACTTCGCATGTTAGGGGGATTTGAGACCCCCTCAGCAGGTGAAATCCACTTGGACGGGAAGCGGGTTGACCATCTTCCTGCAAATCAGAGACAATTTAATACGGTTTTTCAGCGCTATGCTTTATTTCCCCATCTCAGCGTTTGGGAGAATGTGGCCTTTGGACTGAAGATGAAAAAAGTCGCTGCTCCCGAATTAAAGACTCGCGTCGAGGAGGCTTTAGCGCTCGTTCAGATGGAAACATTTGGCTCACGAGACATTGGGACTCTTTCAGGAGGCCAGCAACAGCGAATAGCTTTGGCGAGGGCTTTGATCAATCGCCCTAAAATTTTGCTATTAGATGAGCCTCTTTCGGCTTTGGATTTGAAGCTTCGGCAGCAAATGCAGGTAGAGCTTTTGGCTTTGCAAAGAAGGCTAAAACACACTTTTATTTTTGTTACCCACGATCAAGAAGAAGCTTTAGCTCTTTCAGATCGCATTGCTGTAATGAATGGTGGAGTGGTTGAGCAAGTGGGTACCCCTCAGGAGATCTATGAATATCCCCGTACATTATTTGTCGCTCGGTTCATTGGGTCTATAAATTCAATTGATGTCGAAGTCCGAGAGACCAGAGCAGATGTAATCACTTTAGCTGGAGTTACTAAAACTTCGACGGGTGCGGCAGGTTTGATGAAACGCCTTTTCCAAGTGAAGCCCTCCCGAGATGGGGCGAGACCTCTCCCCTCTGTTCCTGTAGGAACCGCTTCGCAGATCTTAGTAAGACCTGAGAAAATGAAAATTCTTAAATCTATGCCTGGACCAGAGCAGAACGCGGTTGAAGGAATTTTAAAAGAGGTTCTGTACCAAGGCCCCATAACTCAGCTTATAGTGCAACCTAAAGAAGGTGACGGATCCCCACTTTTAGTCAGTCAGCAGAACTCCGCAGTTACTGCCCGAAAGGGATTTCTTGTCGGAGATCGTGTATTTGTGGCTTGGTTTCCAGAAGACTGTATTTTAATGGGACGTGATTCCGCCCTTCCAGCGGAAACAAGAGCATCAATGGCCGAATCGGCTGATTCTGCTCTCAATGCAAATTCTGCAAATTTAACCAACCTTAAATTGAAACCGGGTACGTCCATTGGCTGAGAAAACTCGGCCAAATCTAAAAGTACCACCTCTTTTGGTTTTACCTGCCTTGGGTTGGTTCCTTTGGTTCCTTTTGGTGCCGCTGTCGATTGTTGTGATCTACAGTTTATGCACTAAAGGAATTTATGGAGGAGTTGTTTTCCGATTCAGCACGGATAATTATTTAAGAGCAGGGGATTGGGTTTATCTAAGGATTTTTGCCAATAGTTTGAAATTGGCGAGTTTGACGGCTTTGTGTTGCCTGGTGATTGGCTATCCGATGGCTTACGTGATGGCAACTGCTTCCACTAGGATCAGGTCTTTTCTCCTCATTCTAGTGATTCTGCCTTTTTGGACCAATTTTGTAATCCGAGCTTATGCCATTAAGGTACTCTTTGGAGACTATGGCCCGCTGAACCATTTTTTAATGAAATTAGGCCTGACTTCTGAGCCTATAGCTTTTGGGAACAATGACTGGTCAGTTTGGTTCGGCATGGTAACGAATTATTTGCCTTTCATGGTTTTACCTTTATATGTCGCATTAGAGAAATTTGATTTTCCCCTTATAGAAGCCGCTAAAGATTTGGGTGCTTCCTCTTGGAAGGTGCTTTGGCGGATTCTTTTTCCTTTGACTAAGCCAGGGATAGTAACGGGATTTATTTTTGTATTTACACCTGCACTGGGCGAGTTTGTAATCCCGGACCTTTTAGGTGGGTCTCGCACCATGTTGATAGGGAATCTTATCACGGAACAATTTCTAAAAACTCGGGATTGGCCATTTGGAGCAGCGTTATCTATTTTGGTGATTTTGATCGTGATGGTTTGTTTAGGAGTCTATTTGCGAATTGAAGCTGCTGAAGAGGAAAAAGCTTAGTATGAAATCCGATTTCCAGAAGCGTTTGATGCCTTTAGGTTTAGCTAAGGCAATTACCGCAGTAGGCTTTCTTCTTCTTTACATTCCTTTAGTGTCACTCGTTATTTATTCGTTTTTAAGTTCTGTCGGATCACCTGGAGGGGAGCATGAGTGGACTCTCGAATGGTACCGCAAGCTGGCGGCTAATCGTGAAGTGCTTCATGCTTTAAATATGAGCGTAAGCGTTGGGATTTGGAGCACTTTAGGTGCGACCGTTTTGGGAACATCAGCGGCTTTGGCTCTAACAAGGACAAGGTTTCCGGGGCGGAAGGTGTTGAATGCTTTAACTTACGTCCCTTTGATCATGCCTGAGATTGTCTTGGGATTGTCACTTTTGATTTGGTTTGTAGTACTGCAAATGACCTTGGGTGTTTTTTCGATTATCTTGGCTCATATTACTTTTTGTATCTCGTATGTAATTATCACGGTAAAAGCTCGACTTCATGGTTTTGATGAGTCTGTTGAAGAAGCTGCCCGAGATTTGGGAGCGACACCGTGGAAGACTTTTTGGAAAGTAACATTTCCTTTAATCTGGCCTGGGGTCCTTTCTGGGGCCTTAATGGCTTTTACACTTTCTTTCGATGATTTCTTAATCACATTTTTTACTGCAGGTGTGGGTTCGGATACCCTGCCACTCAAGATTTACTCAATGATTAAGTTTGGTGTG
>JBDSKY010000380.1:0-4715 GCA_039916675.1 Bdellovibrionia bacterium | reverse complement strand
AATTAACGATTGCATCATCGAATTTGTCGCCCGCAACTCTTACAGATTTGGAATAGACAATACCCCCTAGGGAAATGACCGCGACTTCGGTGGTACCGCCACCAATGTCCACAATCATATTTCCGCTAGGCTCTCGAATAGGAAGGCCTGCTCCCAAGGCAGCAGCCATAGGTTCTTCAATCAGATATACTTCACGCGCCCCAGCCGATTGAGCAGACTCTTTTACAGCGCGTTTTTCCACTTGAGTGATTCCAAAAGGAATGCAGATAATAATTCTGGGGCGAATAAAAGTTCTGCGTTCGCTCGATTTATGGATAAAATACCGAAGCATCGATTGAGTGACTTCAAAGTCCGCTATGACTCCATCCTTTAAAGGTCGAATGGCTTGGATAGAGCCCGGAGTGCGCCCCAACATGTCCTTGGCTTCTTTGCCGACGGCAAGTACTCGGGTTTGTCCCCGGGAGTTCCTGTGGATCGCAACTACCGACGGTTCGTTTATAATAATTCCGCGATCTTTGGCATAGACCAGCGTATTTGCCGTACCTAAATCGATTGCCAAGTCATTCGCAAAAAAGTCCAAGAATTTTTTTAGCATCAGTTAATCACCATTTGTAATGCCGAATGTGCTCGCCGCGCTCACTAATTTCACTCATCGCTTTGATGCCCACTTCCAAATGTAAGTCCGTAAATTTATGAAATACGGCTTTTGCAGATTTTTGTGTCTTAATCCCACCTCGTCTTAACGGAAGATCTGAGACTAAAAGCAGGGCACCAATTGGTACTTTACTAGCGAACCCGGCAACAAAGAGAGTGGCAGATTCCATCTCAATTGCCAAGGCGCGTTCTTCGTAAAGTTGTGCCTTAAACTTCTGATCAAACTCCCAAAAACGATAATCAGTAGTATGGATTACACCTGTGCGATAATCCAAGTCTTTTTCTACCAAAATTTGAGAAACAAATTTCTGAATTTTAAAAGTGGGAAGAGCAGGTACCTGCGGAGGCATAAAGTGGCGGGACGCTCCCTCATCTCGAATGGCCGCCGTTGGAATAATAAAATCCCCGACCTTGAGCGATCGATGAAGTCCGCCACACATTCCTAAAAGGAGAACTGCCGTCGGGTCTAAAGTTGCTAAGAGTTCGATAATCAGGGCTGCAGTAGGAGAGCCCATAGAAAAGTTGACGATTGAAACGCCTGTTTTTCTACTATGAACTGCGCCCATGACAGAACCTTGGGTCCGAACATCTCCAGCAAGACTATGGAAACGGTCCAAGTAATGGTCAAAATTGGTCAGGATAATCTGTTTCCCAAACTCTTCGGGTGAACTTCCTGTATATCGCGTCAGCATGTCGCGGGCTATTTTCCGCTTAAACTGATTTGTATAAATACGATTATTGTTTGGAATTAAAAACGGGTTAATGGAAAAATCCGTATCGGGTTTCTTTTTACTGCTTTTTTTATGTTGCACCAAGACAGCTTACAATTGGCGTTTCAGCTATACAAGGGTATACTGGAGTCAGAACTACTCTAGGATTGAGAAAAAGAGTTATTGACCGTACCTGGGTTTTCATGGAGATTCGAAAGATGATGAAGTCAAGAGCCTTATATTTCACGGCTCTTTCTATTTTTTTCTGTTTTATTTCGTCGGATAAATCAATTCGAGCTCAAGCATCTATCGATCCTTCCATCAATCCAGTGTCTGCAGTCAGTTTTTTGAAATCGGATTCTCCTAAAAAATATCCTATCTCCAAAGAGCAAGTTGCTGAAATCCTTGTGGACTCTGCGTCATTATCGAATTTTCCTACCCACCTGGAGTTAGATATTCAGGGCCAAGGTAAAGTTGCAAGTCGAGTCCAGTATTCCTTTGATCCAAAGCTGCAACGAGCTATGGAAGCTTTGCTGGAATCTTACTCCCCTGATTATGGCGCATTTGTGGCTTTAGATGCCGCGACAGGTAGGGTTCTCTCTCTAGTGAGTTACTCGAGGTCAGGTAAAATTAAAGAAAACTTAGCACTTCGCTCTTCTTTTCCTTCCGCATCGGTCTTTAAAGTAGTTACGGCCGCCGCGGCGATCGAAAAACATCAGGTTTCTGGGGATACCGTGATTCCCTTTAATGGACGAAATCACACTCTTTATCGCGGACAAATTTTGAAGTCCAATATCACAAGGTGGACCCGCTTTATTACTTTGAAAGAAGCGTTTGCTCGTTCCATTAATACCGTGTTTGGAAAAATTGGAGCCTATACGGTGGGGCCGATTGGACTTCGCCTATTCGCCGATCGTTTTGGCTTCAATAGAAAAATTGCAGGAGATCTCCCGATTCAAGAAGGGCGAGCCTTCATCCCCGATGACCTTTGGGGTTGCGCCGAAAGCGCATCCGGCTTTACCCGGGAAAATACCATGAGTCCCCTTCAGGGTGCCTTGATAGCAGCTGCAGTTGCTAATGATGGGATCATGATGGAACCTTATGTAGTCGAATCGATTTCCAAAGAAGCTGAAATTCCCCTGGAGTCTGCTGCTGGCGACCCTCTTTATTTGGCCGAACCCAAAGTAGCGACAATTACTATGGATCCCCAAACAGCAAGTGTCATGCGTGGATTGATGAAGGAGACCGTTCTTCACGGGACTTCGCGTAGCGCTTTTAAAGGGTTCTTTCGTAAGGATTTTTCTTTCCTAGATGTGGGTGGCAAGACAGGTTCGCTCACGGGTTTAAATCCTCGTGGAAAATACGATTGGTTCGTTGGCTATGCTCATTCCGGATCCCACAGAATTGCGGTTGCGGCACTGACTATTTCGGAAAAACAATGGAGAGTGAAATCTTCTTATTTGGCACGGCGCGCAATCGAGAGCTATTTTCAAGATACTTTTCATAAAGCTATCGCTGAACGATAGTTAGATTTTTCAAACCCAAAGAGTTTTATGACAACTATTCATACCCCTATCCTGGTCCGTCCCATCGTAGAAGCCCTTGTTGAGCCATTTAAGAAGTACCCTCTTTCGTCGGGACGGCATTTTTTGGTGGACTGCACCTTCGGGGGAGGGGGGCATACTGCTGCTTTCATGGAAGCGTTTGCCTCTCACGCTGAAACCAAACATCACTGTGTGATCGGAATTGATCAGGATCCTTTAGCAATCGAAAAAGGGAAAATCCGCTTTCAAAAGGAGTTAGCAGAAGGACGCCTTGAGCTTTATCACAGTCGTTTTGGAGAAATTTCTGATCTTTTGAAAGGCAAACCTATCTTGGGTCTAATGGCCGATTTGGGGTTTTCAAGCGATCAACTGGATAATCCTGAAAGAGGGCTAAGTTTTCAGTCTCAAGGTCCTTTGGATATGCGCTTAGATCCCACTCGAGGTCAGAGCTGCAAAGAACTGCTTACCCATATTTCTGAAACAGAACTTGAAAAGATTCTTCTCGAATTCGGTGAAGAAAGGTTCTCTCGAAGAATTGCAGCTGCGATTGTATCCAAAAGACGATCAGGCCAGGTCCCCAGTACGACGCAGGAACTTGTGGATGTTGTGGTTCGGGCACTCCCGGCAAATGCAAGGCATGGTAGGATTCATGCCGCGACTCGAACATTTCAAGCTCTCCGAATTGCAGTTAATGAAGAATTATCAGAACTCGACCGCCTTTTAGATCATGTTATACTCAATGTTATGGTTGGTGGAAGAGTTGCTCTTTTGAGCTTTCATTCTCTGGAGGATCGTAAGGTTAAACAGAAGTTTAAGGGAGAGTCCAAATACGATCGGATTTTTCAGCCCCTCTCTAAGAAGCCTATTCAGGCAGATGAGGTGGAGACGGATTTAAATCCTCGGGCCAGGAGTGCTAAATTGAGAATCGCAGAACGAGTTCGTTCAGAATGATTTAAAATTATGACTAATAGAATTGCTCCTATATGGGTGTTTTTTGCATTAGTCGCTTTTGCCACAGGAACAGTCTCGGTGCGTCTTAATATAATCCATATCACCTATGCGATTAATGAAATAAATCGAAAAATCGAAAAATCCCGCCAAGAAGGAGAAGTTCTAAAGCTCAGACTAGCAGCCTTGAAGTCTCCAAAAAAACTTGAGGAACTAGCTAGGAGAAAATTCGGGTTTTCTCAGCCAAGAAATGAGCAGGTCGTACATTTCACGAGAGGGACGACTGTGAATGGTACCTGAATTTGGAGTGAAGCAATCTTTGGATGATTCTCTCAGGACAAGACTGGCTATCACCCTTTTTGTGGGCATGTTCTTGGCCTGTTCCGTTCTGGGACGCTCCGCTTATATTCAACTTTTTAAAAATATTCGTCTCGAGGCTATCGCTAACCGTCAATATCACGCCAAATCGCTTATTAAACCTAATCGAGGTTCGATCTTGGATAGAAACGGTGAACCTCTCGCCGTTAGCGTGGAAGCTTATAGTTTAGCTGCAAATCCTACTAAAATCCGGCAACGATGGCTGATCGCACGACTTCTGGCCAAATCCATTCATTCGTCTTACTCGCGGTTAATGAATAAACTCAGTGAGCCCAAAGAGTTTGTATGGATCAAACGCCACCTTTCAGATGCAGAGCTTAAAAATTTCAAAAAGCTCGGAGTCGTGGATACGGAGGGTGTCCTTGTAGATGGTCTCTGGTTGGTAAAAGAAAGCAACCGGGTCTATCCCCATCATCAGTTGGCGGCGCACATTCTTGGCAATGTAAATATTGACTCCGAAGGTTTAGAAGGGGTTGAGCTC
>JBDSKY010000379.1:0-7631 GCA_039916675.1 Bdellovibrionia bacterium | reverse complement strand
AGGCAGAAACAGCGGTAGCACCCATAGTTTCAAATTCAGGTAACACTGGCCCCGTAGGTGTGACCGTAACCGCCCAAATAACTGCTAGCGGTGCCTTCTCTAAAAGCAGTGCAGTTGCCGTTTTTGCAAGTATTGGAGAAGTCGGAACCCGTTCGATTGCTGAGCCTTACGGAACTGGCGGCTGTATCACTGCCCGAGAGATCGGCGGCTGTACAATAGCTGCTCCGATTCAAAAAAGCGCGAGCATTTCAAAAGTTTCAGGTATTGGCTCCTTGGCTTATACGGGCATGTCCGGAGACACCAGTGGCATGTCTGGCGACACTGGAAATTAATCTCGCCCGCCTAACAATTATTTCAGTCTTTTTTTACCTAAAACGCTTTCAAATATCTTATCCACGTTTCTAAGCTGATACTTGATAGATCCTAACTCCCCAATTTTTTTATCTGAGAGTCGTTGACTCACTTCTGGATGCTTCTTTAAAAGCTCCACGAAGGGCGTGGTGCCTCCTAATGCAACCAGGGCACATTCTTGGATCCAGGCATATGCCTGCTCGCGCGTGGCACCTGTCTTCACTAGCTCAAGCAAAAAGTGACCGGAAAAGCTAGTCTGGTCTGCTGCGCTCAAGTTTTTATGAATTTTCTCAGCATGCACATCCAATCGCTCCAGGACCTGGCTCATTCGGTTTAATGCATAATCCAATATTAATGTGGCATCGGGAAAAATCACTCGCTCCACAGAAGAGTGGCTAATATCTCGTTCATGCCAGAGGGCCACATCTTCGAAGGCGGCTTGTGCATAGGACCGAAGCAGTCTTGCACAACCTGTAAGATTTTCGGAGGAGATGGGATTTTTCTTGTGAGGCATCGCACTAGAACCTTTTTGTCCCTTTTGAAATCCCTCTGAAACTTCTCCCACTTCTGATCTTTGAAGGTGTCTTAGTTCCACGGCGATTCTCTCAAGAGAAGAACCCAGCACTGCGAGGACTCCCATAAACTCCGCATGACGATCTCTTGGAATGACTTGGGTACTGACATCCTCCCGCTTTAGCCCGAGGTTGTGCAAAACTTTTTCTTCAAATTCTGGGCCCCAATGCGGATTGACTCCGACGGCTCCCGAAAGTTTGCCATATCTCATCTGCTCCAGAGCTTCATTCAAACGTCTTTGATTTCGCTCCCATTCACAATACCAGCCCAGGAATTTCAACCCGAAACTGGTGGGTTCAGCGAAAATTCCATGCGACCGTCCTATGGTGGGCATATCTTTAAATTTCACGGCAAGAGTCTTGAGAATTCTCAAAAGCGCATCGATGTCATTTTTCAAAATATCCCCGGATTTTTGAAGGATCAGGGAAAGTGCTGTATCTACGACATCTGAAGAAGTAAGTCCGAAATGAATGTATCGAGACAGGGGACCAATTTCTTCAGCAACAGTAGTAGTAAAGGCAATGACATCGTGGCGAGTTATGGCTTCATGGGCATCCACTTTTTTGGGATCTACGCCGCCGTTTTTCTTGAGCTCATGAGCCTTCTTTTGCAGTTGCGACCAATCTTTGGGAGGGATCAGACCCAAATTTGCCATTTCCTCGCAAACCGCCATTTCAACTTCTAACCAAACCTTATAGCGATGACGATCGTCCCAAATCCAGGCCATATCCGGTCTTGAGTATCTTGCAATCATTGATCCCTCCAATTTCCACCCAAAGGGGCTTCTTGATTTAAAAGTTCCCCTGCAATCACAAGTTTATAAGCTTGCTCGTAGGCTTCAGCCATCTTTGCATAATGAAACTGGCTTAGAGCCCATTCACGGCATCTTTCGGGTTCCCAAGGAAGTAGCTTTCCTTTCACCTTACGCAAAAACTCGATCCATTCTTTTTCAGTATCGAACAGAGCCCCCACATCAGGAGGGACTAATTCAGGTAAACTCCCCTTGCGGGAAGCTAAGACCGGAGTACCAGAAATAAATGCCTCCGCAACCACTAACCCAAAAGGCTCTGGCCAGGCTACAGGAAAAATCAATGCTTTTGCCTCAGCTAACAATTTTGCTTTGTAATCCCCATTGACCGGGCCGATCCATTTTAAGTTAGGGCGAAAATTACAGGAGAGACGCTTTAAGTAGGGGCGATTTCCTCCCGCAATCTTGAGGTTGGCACAGGCTTTGGCACAATAGCGGATAGCGCCAGACAGATTTTTCACTCTCCAATTCGTCTTGGAAAGGAAAAGGTAGGAATCTTGCTTCGAGCCAGGGGAAAATTTATATTCCGAAGGATCGATTCCATTATAAATAAACATCTCAGCCCCGTGCCGTCTCGCATGGTCTTGACTTAAAAATACTGAGTTTTTCGGATATTGTTCCCCTGGCTTTGCATTGCCATGGACAGTTAGAATGGCCGGACACTGCAACTGTGTCCATACCTCCGGGGATACGGGCGCCATAAAGTGAATCATGTCTAAACCTGCTGGCATTTTTAAGTTCAGAGAAGCACTAAGTTCATGCCTGGTAGCTTTGCTTGAGTTGAACTCCTTTGCAGAATAAGCTTTCTCTTCTAATACTTCCACGAGCTCGCAGCCGTCAGGAAGTACACTTCCCCGTAAAGCCGCAACAAACACGCTATGCCCTCGTTCCACGAGTCCCTTAGCCAACCAAAGAAGCACACGCTCGACTCCTCCGTAATCTCGCGGAGGAAGCAAGGTGGGATGAAAAAGTAAAATACGCATTTTAAAAACCGACCCATCACATTTTATTAGAAGTTAAACTAAAGGCCCGGCGATCCCAGAACGATGAGCGAGCCACGCTACACTTTCAGTAGCAGCCACCGCAGGTCCAAAACTCCCTAATTCAGGATACGACTCCTCTGAGGCGATAAATAGTCCTTCAATTCCGGTGTTAGAACCCAGCCCTTTTCCAGCAAAAACTAAGAGATTGTCCGGAATCTCCTGAAGAGTCCGAAAGCCGTAAAGCGTTTCCAATTCGTTTCCATTTTGCAGTTCGCTTTTATCAACTCTATTTCTAAAATCAGGATAGATGTGCAAAATTACGGTCTCAAGAAAAGGGATAATCTCCATTGCTTGCCTCACCATGCGTCCTGCTACTATTTTTTGATAATCTAGCTTTAGGCTCTCCATGCTGAATGGCATCAAAGTTCTTAGATGCAATATTTGATAATTTGGATCATGAGCGCCGTAATCACTTGGATTCGTCAATTCAATTTCAAGTATCGGTGCATCTTTCTCCTGCCAAACTGCACGAGGGAGCATTTTTGGCATTACAATATCCCGCTGAATCATGATGGAAAGTGTAAATCGCCAGCCTATGGGAACGGGAGACTTTTTCTTTTTATGAAACCAAATTCTTCCAGTGAACGTGACTCGGTTGTAAGCCTTGTCGAACGAACACCCTAGAATCCCCCCGCGTGTCGAAACCATATTGCCTCGCCCAGTAATTTGGACTCCGGCAAAGCGCCCTTCTTCAACAAATATTCGGCGACAATCAATTTCAGCTGCGACATGTACTCCCAATCTTCTAGCCAAAGTCAGTAAAAACTTACGGTACGCAGTCATCCCTCCACGAAATGAAGCTCCCGTCCTGGAAAGGGAAAGTATGTGGAGGAGCTCAAATAATGCGGGATTAGAATGAGTGCTGGAGGTAACAGCGTACCACAATCCTGTACAGACATCTTCTAAGTCGCTTGCCCCGATTGTACTCACCCATTCGGAAAGCGTGTGATTTGAATTTATCCAAGGTACAACTTTGAGATCAGAACGGTGGAGTTTATTTTTTAATTTGCGCCGCAGATCTTTCAAGGTGAGAGGCTCTGCTGAGGCGGAAGATTTCTCAGTGCTCAGGGTTAAACGCTTTGGCAAATTTTCCCAGAAGTTGAGGTATTCCAATTCTGTTCTTTTTAAAGCGCCGTCCAAACCAAACCTCTGGGCTACCTCGTGCCCAAACTCCCGTTGAAGTTCGTAAGACAAGTCCTCCTTGCGCGCCAAAACGAAACGTGACCTGGGGGTAAGAACTTGAGGTTGAGAGGACCCAGTGCCAATATATTCTATCTCAGGAGTGGGAACTCCTAAATGACTCAAACATTCAAAAATGAGGCCCGAATGGGTCCCGCTCCTACCTAATCCCAATAGATAATTAGGCTCAGGATCAAAGTAATGACCACTTTTTGAAACAGAGAGGCCAAGATTAGGAGCCATGGGCAAAATCAGAACGGACAAGCCCAAACGAGATACCAAGCTTGCGCTGAGTAATGCGCCGGGATTATTCCCAAGAACAATCCAGTCATAATGGTCGCGTAAACGCAATTTCTACCCCACATATTCCCCGAATGAATATTGAACCCACTTATTTATTTCCCTGGAACAAAGAATATAATATTTGCGAAGCCCCGCCGCAACGAGATTCGGCCTCTCTCTTCCATCTCTGCTTATTTTGCTGAACTTTGTTCGGGCGCAGGGCGGTCTGACCTAGCTCTGGGTGACTATCCAAACTCACTTCCTTGATCCATTCCAAAAGATCAGGCGTGTTTCTTAACAGACTCAGCTGTCCTGATCGCTGCAATTGATTTACTTCTGAAAACTTGCCTGATCCATTCGGCCCAATAGCTATCGGAATACCATAGATTGCAGGTTCAATAGTGCTGTGAATCCCCGCCCCGAAGCCGCCTCCAACAAATGCCCAATCAGCGCTCGAGTAAAGTTCAGAGAGAAATCCCATCTCATTCACAAGAATAGCAGAGGTAGGTATAGCCAGGTCATCTCCAGCAGTCCCCTGTGTCAAGACTGAGTCAATGCCATTTGCGGCTAAAAACTGTCTAATCTTTCTAATATTTTCAGTTTTTAAATGGTGAGGAACTATCCAGATGGTACCCTGAAATTCCTTTAAGACAGGTAATAAAAACTTTAAGTCTTCTAACCAGGCATTTCCAATTACGCCCCACGGTCGTGGATGAAGCTTACAAACTTGCGTAAGCTCTCGGGCACGGGGGGCGCCCATTTTTGATCTATCAAATACTCTTTCCCATCGGGGCTCGTTCACTACCTCGAGAAAAGCTTTGGGGAAAAGCTGCTTTAGATCGTTCACGTCCCCCGGATCACAGGGGAACAGGAGCAGTTGCGGCAGCTCTGCAAGAAGCTCTGTAATCCTTTTAGCAATACGAAGTGACTTTCTGGCGCGAGCACCAATAATTACTAAAGGGATATTACGCTCTTGAAGGGATACCCAAAGGTCAGGCCAGGCTTCATACTTAACAGTCACGAAGAAGGTAGGTCGAATTTGATCAAGGGAATTTCCCCACCCTCCCTCCCAGGGAGAATAACCTAAGAAAACTACCTTAGCTTCAATTTCCTGAAGTTTTTGCTTCAATCTTTCTAGCGCGCCCCAACCTGATTCGCTTAATAAAGTCACTATGATCTCATTTGAAGGCGAGGAAGCCCCAGGGGACCCCGCAAGCACTATCAAAGGCCAAAGAGATTCTAGTTCACCGGCGCTTGCTGCATGAAACCAAATGCGGGGGCCGGAAACAGGGTTAATATCTTTAGTAGAAATTTCAGATGCAATTTGAATTCGTTTCTTCGAAAACACGAAAGGAAGCACGAGTTTCTCGACACCCTGTGAATGAAATAAGCGATAGGCTTTTTTGAGGATCGTTTTAAAGTTCATTTTGCCCATTCAGGGATTCACTTGAAATCAATTTTGCCAAAACTGTCTGCGCCGATAAATCTTTCAAACAAGCATACCGATTCGCAATTCGAAAACAAAATCGTCCATCCTTGCCACAGGGTCTGCAGCCGATCGATTTTCCGATAGACACACTTTCGCGCCGCCACGGAGCAAAGCCCATATCCGGGGTGGTGGGACCAGAAATAACCTGGGCTGGAACGCCAACGGCTTCCGCCAAATGCGCAAGTCCTGTGTCACTTCCTAAGTATCCATTTGAGATTGTAAAAATACAGGCCGTCTGAGCCAAGTTCCATTTTCCGACTCCTGAAAAATGAGGGATTTTAGCGGCTTTCAATAGATCGCAAAGATTCTTGCTCTCAACGTCAGTCTGGTGTCCCAAAATTACCGGAAAATATCCGGCATTTTTTAGGAGCTCAACGTAATTTTCTATCGGCCATTTCTTTCCGTCCCATTTTGATCCCGGCATGACACAGATCATAGGAGCTGTCTGCTGGCGGAATGCCGTAAGCAGGTCCGAAGGTAATTTGGCTTGCCTCAAGAGGTGCTCTAGGTTGGGCCGCTCCTTGCCAGTCCCTCCCGCCAATTGGGTGTACCGTTCTACCCAGGGAGAAGGTCTCAAGGCTTTTGACCAAAAATTTTTAAAGATGAAATAGCCATAGAGACGGAATCTTTGTTTCGAGACTGTCTTCCATCTTGGCTTAAACTGCGGTTGCCGGCAGCCCCAATAGAAAAAAAGCATCCTCATTACACGAGTGCGAAGACTTCCATGGAGATCTAAAATCTCAGTATAATGCCGATTCCATGCATTGCGGCAAAATTCGATCCAGCCTCGAAGGCCGGTTGCACGATCAAACTCAAATATTTGATTGATTTTAGGATGGCCCTTAAGGAGTTCAGAGTATCCCTTCATGGTAGCCCAATCAAATTTCTCTGCCTTGAGCGTCCTAGATGAAGCAAGAGCTTCCAACGCAGAACTGGCTAATATTACATCACCAAGACTACTGAGCCTGAGAATAAATCTTGAACTAACCATAGGATTGGACAAGACTAATTCTTACACTGAGAGAAATTGGAAAGGAAGACTATTCTGCCAACTTAGCTTTCACTAAAATGCGAATTTGCGTCGACGCCGAAATACTCCTCATTGCCAACATAAGCAGTAGCACGCCTATGAGACTAAAAACAGAGGCCCTAATTAAGAAGTCAGAAATCTCGCCGTCCTTGATATACATACGAAGGACCCAAATAATAGCAGCACAAATTGCCCGGTTGAACATCGATTCCATGGACAAAAGAGTGGCTCTGTAATCTGAATTCACCACTGAATCATTTAGAAGCTGCCGATGTATCGGAAAACAGTTTCCCATTGATAGAGAAAACACGCCTAACGCAGCAATCGTCAAATATTGATTGGAAAAGGCTAAAACAAAAAACATCACCGCACATGAAATCGTTAGAAGGAAGATGGAGTTCACCTCTCCCATCCATTTCTTTAAAAAACCTGAATTGCTAGCTCCTACAGCTTCACAAACACTCATGAAAGACATGATCAAACCAAAAGTCGATGCCGAAAAGGATTTTTCAATCAGGATAGGTTGGAACAAACAGACTTGGCACAATCTAGCGAGAATAAAGATTGTAGTTCCCTGAAGAATAATAGTAAAAACTTTGGGAGAATTTACCAGCAAACCGAACGCCGGTTTCAATGTGTTTAAAACATTCCCGCGTTTTCTAAATGGCTCTTTTGGCAAAGCAAAAACTAAAATAATTCCTACGACAGCCGAAATACCAGTCAACCAGTAAGGCAGGTTCAAATGCAATTGCATAAAATACCCTGCTGCAGGCCAGAATATAATTCTACCTACTAGGGCAAAAGCATGAGCTTGGCCTTCTACTTTTCTATATTCCTCGACCTTGCCGGCTTTGACCAGCGAATCATAAACATAGG
>JBDSKY010000378.1:0-13750 GCA_039916675.1 Bdellovibrionia bacterium | reverse complement strand
GTACGTGGAAAATCATTCTCTAATTGCTCAAGGGAGCTTATAAGAACTTGCTCTGTGTGATAGCCAAAACTTCTTATATCGCGCTGAAATGCCCTTGATATCCTCGATAGGGCGATCAGCGCCGTCTCGTCTTGCTTTAAGAGTTCACTATAAATGGCTGATCTCAACTCAAAGGAAAGAGACGCAAATGAAGCGACTTGTGAGGAGCTATCAGCACAAACTTTGTGTGGGAAAGAAACGTCAGAAATTATTAAACCACAAACAACTACAGCCTTGATTAAACTACTTTTCATTTACAAAAACCCTATTTTACACCGCTATAAGAGCAGAGGGTCTTGTATATACATATTATTTATATATTTTGAAAGGAAAAATAGGGACCGCTGAAGGTTATTTTATGATCCGATTGGTCCATGAGCAGGCTCTCCACCCAGGGTTTTAGAACAGGCCTCGTTTCCAATTTCCGACGAATATATTTGGGACCTTTGTCAAAAACCCATCCCCTGGAGAGTAAACACAACCAAAGAGAAGAAAATGCAATAGTATCCAAAAAACCTCCACTTTCCGGACTCTAACCATGCAGAAAGCCAACGCAAGGCCAACAAGCCCGCACCAAAACTGAAAACCATTCCCAACAGCCCAGGGCCCAAAAGTTCGGGTAACACAGTACTTAAAGTGGATAGCCCCGCCGCAAGTCCCGCGCCCTCTGGATTCACTGACTTAATTAACCGATGCAATTCTAGAACAACTACGGGCGGCGTGAGTAAAACGGCAAGGGCAAAACTGAAATCTTCAGCGATCGCTCGATTAATGCCTGACATGAGAGCTGTGGAAATCGTAGCGCCTGAACGAGAAAACCCACGAAACGGAAGGCAAAGCCCCTGCACCACTCCAATTCGAACAGAAGCAGTAGGCGTTATTGCTGATCCTAAGCTGCTCTTCTCTCGCCGCGCGGCAATCAAGATCAAAATACCGACTGAGAACAACGAACACCCAATCAAAGGGAGGCTTTTAAAAAGGGATTCAATTTCGGCGTGAGATTCCCCCATAAAGTAACCTAAAATCACCTTCTCAATGAATTTCTTCAAACCCAGTCCGATTACTCCAGTGACAGCCGTCGCTAATAGGGTCATTTTAAGAAAATCCACCTTAAGCTTGCGCCACCGAGGCCAGAAATAAAGTAATACTGCGAACATTGTTCCTGTGTGAAGCATCACAAGAAAGAATGTCATTTTAGGAGTTGAGGGGTCCAAACCCATAAGTTTTTCTGCCACAATTACGTGAGCAGAACTTGATACTGGAAGTAGCTCCGCTGCACCCTGAATCATTGCCAACAGAATCATTTGAATAATTGTCATGAGATTGAGTCTCCCGACCCGCACAATAAAAAGCAAGCGCTCACAAAACAAAAAAAACCCGGACCCCTCAAAAAGAGTGGCCCGGGTTAATTTATATTACAACTAACAGCTTTAGATCAGTCTAAAGAAACGATCTTAAGCGCCAGCAGATGCTGTTGCTTTGTGTTTCTTGGCTGGGCTCTTCTCGATAGCCCGTGTGCTGATCCTCATTCCGTAGAATGAACGATAAACAAAGAACAGACCGACGAAGAAGAGAACCACACCGATGTAGAAAGCCTTCTCCTGAGCGGAGACAGCGATTTCTACAGCTAGCAAGCCGAACAAGGTAGTGAACTTGATAATCGGATTCAAAGCTACGGATGAGGTGTCTTTGAAAGGATCGCCCACTGTATCCCCTACTACTGTAGCGGCGTGAAGTGGTGTTCCTTTTTCCTTCAAGTCAACTTCAACTACTTTCTTCGCGTTATCCCAAGCGCCACCAGCATTTGCCATGAACAATGCCTGGTAAAGTCCGAAGACGGCGATGGAGATCAGATAGCTTGCAAAGAAGGTCGGATCAAAGAATGCGAAGGCTAGTGTGAAACAGAAGATCACGCCAAAGATGTTAATCATCCCTGCCTGAGCGTACTGAGTACAAATCTTCACAACTTCTTTGGAATCCTTAATAGAAGCTCTCTCTGCGGAATCCAGTCGAATGTTTTGCTTGATATATTCAACTGCTCGGTAAGCACCTGTCGTCACAGCTTGAGTGGAAGCTCCAGTGAACCAATAGATTACGGCACCACCGGTGATTAAACCGAGAAGCACGCGTGGATCCAAGAGGTCCAGCTTTAGATTCAACATCAAGATGATCGAGAAAATCATTGTAGTCGCGCCGATCACTGCCGTTCCGATAAGGACTGGCTTAGCCGTTGCTTTAAATGTATTTCCTGCAGAGTCATTCTCTTCGAGCAATTCTTTACCCTTTTCAAACTTCGGTTTAAAACCAAAATCCTTCTCAATTTCTGAGCTGATTTTTGGCAAAGTTTCAATCTGGGAGAGTTCGAATACGGATTGAGCATTGTCAGTCACTGGACCGTAACTATCTACGGCAATCGTGACCGGACCCATACCCAAGAAGCCGAAGGCTACTAAACCGAATGCGAAAACTGCTGGATAAGCCATGAACTGATCCAAGCCGGTAGCACTAGTCAAATAGGCTACCAACATCAAACCAACAATGGTGATACCCTTCCAGAATGCACTGAAGTTACCAGCCACTAGGCCAGACAGAATGGTCAAAGAAGCTCCGCCTTCGCGGGATGCTGCTACGATTTCTGCCACGTGCTTGGACTTGGAGGAGGTAAATACCTTGGTGAGTTCCGGAATCACGGCAGCGGCAAAGGTACCGCAACTAATGATCGTCGAAAGTTTCCACCAAAGAACATCGCCCATGTCACGAATCAACAGATAGCTCACGCCATAAGTGACTAGAATTGAGATTGCGGATGTAATCCAAACTAATGAAGTCAAAGGAGCTTCAAAATCAAAGGCTTCTTTCTTTTCATAAAGTGCCCTTGAGAGCGCTCCATTGATCCAATAAGACGCGATTGAAGTGATAATCATAACAACGCGCATTACGAAGATCCAAACAATCAACTTAGCTTGAAGGTCTGCGAAATTAGGACCGGGCGAAAGCTTGCCGTTCGGGCCCATAACCATTCCAACTGCTAAAACGATGAAGCTGATTAAAGCCACACCGGTCACGCCGTAGGTTTCAAAACCATCGGCTGTCGGACCTACTGAGTCCCCAGCATTGTCGCCTGTACAGTCTGCGATCACGCCTGGGTTACGAACATCGTCTTCCTTAATATTGAAAACAATCTTCATCAAGTCAGCGCCGATGTCGGCAATCTTGGTAAAGATACCGCCGCAGATACGAAGAGCTGATGCACCCAAGGATTCACCAATGGCAAATCCGATGAAGCAGGCTCCAGCGCTTTCGCGTGGCATATAAAGAAGGATGAAAATCATCATGAAAAGCTCGACGCAAATCAACATCACGCCGATTGACATTCCAGAACGAAGAGGAATGTCCATGACAGGATAAGGTTTGCCTTCGAGGGATGCAAAAGCAGTTCGGCTATTTGCATAAGTATTGATTCGAATTCCGAACCAGGCAACTCCGAAGGATCCAAGGATCCCTAAAACTGACCAGGTAAGAATTAAGAATACGCGAGGCAATTCCAATCCTTGAAGAACGTAAAAATAATAGAAAATACAGAAGCCGATGAAAGCTTCCAATATGACCAACATTTTACCTTGTTGAAGGAGATAGGTCTTGCAGGTTTCATAGATCAAGGCGGAAACTTCAAGCATGGATTTATGGGCTGGGAGCTTCTTGATTTTCAAGAACTCTAAAAACCCAAAAATCATCCCAAGAACAGCGACAACCATTCCATAACCTAAAAGAGTAGTTCCTTCGACGGATGAACCAAATAGATTGTAAGTGGTGTTTAGCGCTGGGATATGAAGGTCAGCTTCGCTTGCAAAAGCACTGTGCTGAACCCCCATTGCGGAAGCAGAAAGGATCAACATGCGCATAACATGGATCCAACGAGATTGTTTAGTACTTTGGCTCATCAATATATTCCTCACTATCAATAGAGATTAAGTGCATAGCCTTACACTAGCTACTGCGCTTTTGTAAAGTCCCACTCGTTACATAACGAGAAGAGATTAGTGTTATGAGCAAAATTAGAATTCCTGCTCCTGTTAGTCCGGCTGAGTATCTTAGAAAGATTTCAATTTTACCATCAGAAATATAGGCACCCAGTACGGATGCTACCCAGGCACAAACAGCCCGATCTAAAATAGACTCTATGGACATGAGAGTAGCCCGATACCGGGCCTGAGGGATATAATCATTAAAAAGCTGTCTTTGGATTGGAAAACAAGCACCTACTGCGAAAGAAAAAACACTGAGGGACACAAGAGTCCCCCATTTCCCGTTCAACGTGAGGGCAAAAAGGCAGAGCGCCGAAACTGCCGTCCAGAGGAAAACGGCGTTCAAGTCTGTCATCCATTTTCGTAGCCACCTAGGATTTCCAGAACCCAGAGCCTCAAAAACAGTCATAAGGGCCATCACCGTTCCAAACGACGAAACATCAAATGATTTCAAGATCAAAAGGGGATGAAAAAGATTCACCTGGCAAATCCTAGCCAGGACAAAAATTGCGATACCTTGAAACATGATCAGATATAAAATCGGAGTGCGTGTCAAGATTTCCAAGACGGATTTCAATTCACAAACCCAATATGTAAAACCTTTCTTAACATTCTTAACATCCAGCCTACCTTCGAACTTAACTTCCGAAAGACGCTCGGTATCCCGAACCACATAATCGTTAGGCAAACTCCAGGCAAATCCCACGGACAAAGCCGCAGCCAAAGCAGTCAGCCAATAGGGCAAACTAAGATGCCAAGACATCAAAATTCCGGTGAGCGGCCAAACTACCACTTTCCCGAGCAAACCATAGGACCTAGCTCTGCCTTCAACTTTCTTAAATTCGTCGGATTTCCGGAGTGCCTGAAGGTGATCGTAAAGGTATGCGCTCGATGCCCCAGAGATTAAGGATCTAGCCAATGCAAGTAAAAGGAAGTGAAAGAGAAATTGAAAATAAACGGAGTGCGGATTTGAAAGCCCTTTAAAAATCCAGTTAAAATCCACAACAACCGGCAATAAATTTGAAATTAGGCAAATCAAAGCACCCAACCTTAGACAGGGTAACCTTCCCCATCGATCAGCTAGGACACCGGTTGGGATCTCAATCAGACAAAAGGAGATGTAGTAGAGACTTTGAATCTGAAAAATCTCGGTGTCTTTAAGCCCCAGCCTTTTTTGATATTCATAAAAAATCGGAAGCCAAAGCAAGAGAGAGAAAAAAAACTGAAACCCATAATATCGAAATACTAACTTACTAATTTTATCGGGCATAAGGCCGAAGCTGCAGGATAAAAAGCCCTTCGGATGTTGCCAACCACTCAATATCAATCGGCGAAGAAAAAGTGTAATCGGGAGAAAAATGCGATTGCAGCAATCGTCCGGCAAGGGCGAGTTTTTGGAGAAGGTCCTTTTGTTGGCCAGTCAGATCCTTTTGGTCTTTCCCAAGAGACAGTGTCTGTCCCCCACCCTCTACAGTGTTAAAAAGAAACTGGTGCGGCAATTCCGAACCTTGAACAATTTTTAATACCGAATTGGTGGAAACATTAATGTAGACGTTTCTAAAGTCTCCGGAACGATTTCCTGGATTAGTAGTGACCAGAACACCACCCATCTGGCTTGATTTTCCATTTTGAGGTTTTGCGGCTAAAGCTTTTTTATCAGAGGTAGTTTGATATGCGTCCTGAGGAGCTCCAGATGACGAACTGGAAGTAGGACTTAAAGCTAAGTACCCCCGATAAGGCGAGCCCGATTCACTTTGGGAGCAAGAATTCATTACTTCCCGAATTTCCTCTTGAACAATGACTCCCATATAGCAATCATCCAGCGAAATTCCTACTTCATGCCGAAGCCTCACGCTACGAGGAGAAAGAAGAGAAGCCCAAACCTCTTTAATACTTTGAAAAATGTTTTCGGCGGTCGTGACGTGATTCATGGACTCATAGATCCCGGCAGCTGAGAAATTTTCCAGGTCCTCTGCATTCGAGGAGCTTCGAACCACGAAGCTAGAAACCCCCCCCATGTGATGGGCGATCTGTGTGTCGATCATTCCTCTTAAACTCTCAGGCATTCGGGAGGAACGAATCAAAGCTTGGATATTTAGACACAAAGAGTCAATTTCGCGAGCATTCAGCTCTAGAGCCATTTTCAGCTTGCCAATGGCTTGCTGAATTCTCGGCGAGGATTCCAAAAACTCCTGCTGTACTGAAAACGGCAGAGCGATTCCACGCGGAATCTGTAAAGTGTAACGAAGAAAATCCCAGGCAGCGCGTGAAATGGCGTCACTCCCCACCGATTCTGGAAGCTTCAAGGCCTTCGCTAAATGAGACAAAAGATTGGCCCGAGGAGGACGACGAATTTGATAAAAGCCCAACAAACGGCTAGATCCTTTTTCTAAAATATACCTTAGCTCGCCTAAGTTAGCGGCCTTAGTGCCATATCGATATCGATCACTCATACGGAGGCGATCCAAGGGAACAATAGGTGTATTAACCGTTTCAGGTTCTTCGAGCTTGATGCGTTGGACACTCCAAGCAGGAGGCTGATTCATTTCAATCGGACGATCTATAGGAGCGAGCAATACAGAGGACGCCATAGGGTCCACCTGATAGCTGACCCATTGATTATTTAGAACCTTATTCTCGATCATTTCGAAAATACCAATTTGGATCGCGTTTGGAATCTGCCAACCCGAAGCTAAAACGTTGGTATGGGAAAGAGGTGTCGTATAGTTCGCATTAATAATGCCGGAAACGCGCGGAATATCGTCCGAAACCCGACTCATCACCAGAATATCGAACCATTCAATTGTTTTTAACTCGCGACCGTACTCTTCCTGAGTCCGAAACATGCGTATTCGCCCACGAGCAGTCCCGCTATTTAAAGCAATGTATTCAGCAGACGAGGAAAGCTCATGAGAAAAAACTCGGGGAATCTCAGTTGGGTCAATTGCAAGCGTCAAAGCCTCTTGAAAATGATTTGCTGGTTTAAAAAGTAAAGGAACTGCTGGATCCACCGAGTCCTTCACAAATTTATAAAAAAACTGGATCATCTCAGCATCCATGGCGTCAATTTCGGCAGTCTCTAAAGTAAAAAATCGGTCGCCGCGATGATGAAGTGCTAGGACACCTAAATAAAACCTACGGTCAGGGTCTAGGTAAGCACTGTAATTAAAAGAATCAATATTATCGTTTTGCTCTTCGATCGTGATGTTCTGAAGATTTTCTGCCAGATAATCAGAATGAAATTGGTAACGTCGATGATTAATAAAATGGATTACAGGTTTATCGCGATCCCCGCGATCTACAATTAATTTTACAAAGGGATAGCCACCTAAAACCCCCGACAGCTGAGAAAAAGCTGCCAACGTCAGTCGCTCACCAATGATTGCTCGGACTTCTTTATCTGTATTGATCATAAAGGCATAAGTCGTATAGCAAAGCTCACAGGCTATAGCAATCCTACACACGCCGCATCAAGCGGGCATGCCTTGAGTCTGAATAACTAAAAACCAAAACCTATTCGAAAACCCCAGTGATTGGACTTATAATCAAAAAGGTTTTCACCCACTCCATGAAAAATCTGTCCCACAAGAGCGGGGACAAATTTGACATGTGCCAACTTTCCCCTGAACATAAGTTCTTGGCCGCCTGCAAGAGGATCCAATGACGAAGGCCCGCCAGGATAAAAACGAAAAGTGAAATCACCTCTTTCAAAAAGAGCACCTAAGGATTCAGCCAAAGTGATCTCAACCTCCCATAATCCCCGATATTGGTTAATGTCAGTATTGGAGGCATTGTAACCATAGGAGACCCATGCCTTCACAGTCCAGAAGAGCTTCGCCCAATCACCCAGACTTGTTCCGGAATGGTACCTAACGTAGGAACGATTCCAAGAGCGCTCATCGGCCCCTCCTTTGCCGTTTGACTCATGCTCGATTAAACCTAAATCAATCCAGTCATCAGCATCAGCGTCATCACTAAGCTTCCATCGATAGAACACTTCTGGAGCATAATTAAGATCTCTAAAGAAAGGATCCTGCCTAAAAAGATCCCACATCATGAGTTGGGTATAACCAAAATTAATAGGAATCGACCTGACTATCTGCGTCTTAATGCTCAACGAAATCTTGGTAAGCGGGTTACCACTGATAAAATACATGGGTCGATATTGGTAAAAAGTAAGAAGCTGAGGTTGAGCTTCATCGGCAAAGACTATTAGAGGAAGAGTGTGCGAAAAAAGAAGGGAGAGAACAAAAGCTGTTCCCAAAGTTCGCACAAAAAAAGCAATGTTTCTCGAGTTTGCCCGAATATTCATCTTCCATTCCCCATGTTGTAAGCATTGAAGCACTGCGAAAATTTTTAGTAATTATGTTTATCTGGAAGTATTACACTTCAAATTGTTTCGCTAGACTTTATTGCCGGTCGCATTGGATTCTATTCTTCCTTTTACTCTTATAAAATTCTCCAAAAGTACCGAAAGGTTAATGAACGATAACGGAGAAAAACCATGCGAATTCAGAAATTCAAACTAGAGACCATTATAGGGCTAACAGTAATCTGCATGGGCCCTTTGGCATCGTGGGCTGTAGACTCAGACACTGACAATATAACCTCTGAAAAGTGCATCAAAGGCTTTTAAAAACCGCCTCGAAGCTAGGGACCGGTAGCCGCCGCATCCTTTCAAAGAATAAAGTAGAGCCGTCCAACCCGTTACGCTCCGAGTCAATTGAAGAAAGCTTGGTAGATCCCGACCCTAAAGTAAGGAAAATCGCAGAAAATGCCTTTTTCAAACTGCCTGAGGAATCGGTAGTCAAAATTACTGAAGAAATCTTTAAACGCGGGCCACCTCATTCGGAGCGGATGAGTGATCTGCTCGCTCAGTACCCGCACGAAAATATAGGCAAAGTATTTTCGCAACTCCTCGAGAATCCGAGCCGCGCAGTGAACGCTCCCGGTATGATCGCACTTCTGTTTTATCGAGGGAAATACCACGACAGTGTATTAAACACACTTATGCAAAGCCCCAATGTAGAAGTCAGGACTAAGGCAATCAAAAGCTTAGAAAAGTTTGCGAATGAAAGCAATCAGGCGGAGCAACATTTCAAAACGGGTCTGACTGATCCGAATCCAAAGGTGAATGAGAAAACTGTTCAGGCGCTCAAAAATTTACAAATGTCTGATCCGAAAAAATCAGCCCATCTATTTATAAATCTATTACAAAATCCTGACGCCAAAATAGCTGGAGGCGCTCAGGAGGCTCTAACTAAATTTATTGGAGAAGATCCAGTATCAATGTTTCATGAGATATTTAACACCTCTTTTCCACGATCTCGTGAGAAACTCACGCCAGTCATAATGAAATATTCAGGGTTCAATCCCGAGCTAATTTACACTGCAGCTTTCACCAACAGTAACTTCAGCGGAAAAACCCAAGAAAAGATGCTGACTTGCTACGAAGAAGGCTGCACTGAACTCTTTAAGAATATTATTTTGGTAAATCAATATACCGATGAAGAAAAAGCATTCATAAAAAGCAATGCCAAAGCATATGCAGGTGAGCCCAAATATTACGCAGCCTTAAGCGACAAAGATAAAGCAAGAATAGACGATATCAAAAACAAGAAGACTAAAGTCCAAAGCTATATGAGATATATCTTGCAGGACAGAAGCGGACCCGGCGCTAAGGCCATGTTTCATGAGTTTCTGATGGATCCAAGATTAAACTCCATTGCCGCTGAAGGGCTTAAAGGTTCCGCACGAACGGCAGTTCCCAAAGTTATAAACCGAAAAGTTGATGAATTATTTCGCAAACATTTAATAGAATCTCTTTTAGACGAAAAAGACAATCCGTCTCAAGTGCGAATTCCCGTTGCCGCGGCTTTAGGGAGCACGAAGTTAATAAATCCCCATTTAACCTTCAAAAAAGCATTTTTGGATTCCGACCCGAAAGTTCTGGAAAATGCAAAAACAAGTCTTAAGAATCTTTCCGCTTATGGGATCGGCGAGTCCATCCAGGTCTTTAAAAACCTTCTTACCGACCAAGACCCCAAAATAAGTAAAATTGCCGCCTCTGCGCTGAAACACTTTGAAGGATCACATAAGGCAGAAATTTTTAAAGGCTTACTGGATGATCGTGATCCCTCAGTGCAAGCCGCAGCTATGGAAGCCTATAAGGGGCACGGCGATAAAGATGCTGAAGTTAAGGCAATGATTGCTTGGTTAAAGGAGATGAATCGGAATTTACTAGTTAGATGGACCTTTGGATCTAATGCAAGCCTGGGTTCAAAGGGCACCTCAGATTCAAGGGGCAGCCTTAATCTATGCGGAGACCCTATCACCTCTAAAAATCACCAAAAAGTCGAAGATGACTAAATTAGAATCTCAAAGCACGAGTACAGCTCTTAAGCACTGGATGCTTGCTTGTCTAACTCAAAATCGAAATATTTGAAATTCTACCGTTCACGCAAGATTGGTAGTGCATTCGGAAGATCATATTTGCTAGGTTTCCTTGTAGGAACTTACACAACATGCTCTACACACCTGATTTCAGCTATGAAAACCCCCTTCGGCGTAGATTTGACGAAGCTTTTGTAAAAAACCTACCTCAACAACCAGGGGTCTATTTTTTCCTCGATGAAAAGAAGAATCCTCTTTATATCGGCAAAGCAGATCAATTGAAAAAACGACTAAGCAGTTATTGGCTCGCTAAACCAGGAAAAGTCGCGGATCACACCCTAGAAATGCTGGAGCTGGTGGCTGATGTTCAATGGGAGATTCATCATTCAGGTAAACTAGCGTTACGACGCGAGGCCGACCTAATCCGCGCCTTCAAACCACCCTATAACATCGCGGGTACAGAGCCAGTACCCTATCTCTATATTGGTCTCAAATACCCTAACTTAACAAATTCTATTGCTTCAAAACAAGCTAGGACGGAACATCCCTCAAGAATAATTGACTTCCGATTGAGCCACCACCCCGTAGAGGAGGGATACCAGCTCTTCGGTTGTTACATGCACCGGGGTAAAGTGAAAGCCGGTTATTCGGCACTTCTTAGGCTTCTCCACGTGTCAGTTATTGAAAAAGATCGATACAATATCCCATCTAGAATTTGTCACGTCAGCCCACCCTATCTCTACCGATCCCAAATTCTTTCGGCATGGTCGGAGCCACTCAATCGATTTCTCGCAGGAAAAAGCCGTGAATTACTAAAGCTCATCACTTTTCGGATGCTTGAAAAAGAGAACCTTCCACGTTTTATGATTCCATCTTTACAGAAGGATTTGGAGACTACTAAGATCTTTTTTAGATCCGGCCCTTCAGCTACCCGGAAGGTAGCCTGCGCTCTGGGATTAAAAAAAGCGATAGTAACACCGTCAAAAATGAATTAAATGATTACTTCAAGTTTGAAGCTCAACCATTGCTAAGGGCGAACGCACATCACTCCGCCAAGAAGTGGTTTGTCCTTAATAGTCATTCGCTCATGGACTCCATCGTAGGCGTAAAAACGATCTGGATCATCAGGAATACTCTCCGACGACCAGAACCACCCGGTCGAGATGTCAGAAAGCCACGGCGCGACTTTTTTTAGGTCGTTGGAGATCGAAGAGCCAATATTGCGCCGAAACCGATATAATTCAGCCCTGCTCGGCAACCGGGCTCCACGTCTACTGCAATAACTTCGAGCTTCGCTCTGATGCATCAGGCGAACTTGGTCCGTCGCCACTTTTTGAAATTTGAAACAGGACCAAACTCTAATTTTCTTTCTTACAATTTCGTACCATGTCGTATCGCCAGGAACTATTAACCCTGCCCCTAATTTGGGATCTAGTTTAACTGTAGCAACGTTAAGAACTTGATCAACAGATACAACTCTTGCGACAATATCCTGTTCTTCACCGAGAGTATATTTCAGAGCTATTATTTTCTTAAACCAGTCTTCTTTGCGACACAGAGGACAAATAGTATCGTGAGTAGGATCTGATGTAGCAGAATCAAAGCAATCTACACAAAACAAGTGGCCGCATTTTGAGACAATTATATTTCTAACGTCCTGCAGTTTTTCCAAGCAAATTGGACATTCCTGACGCTGTTCGGAAAGATCTTTTAAGTCTTTATGGTCAAGATGGGTATGAGTGGAGTTCATCGATTCCACGAGTTTTTTATCTTCTGCTAATTGTTTCATCCAAACTAACTGAGCTTTTGCCGAAGCAGATTGCATTTCTGCCCGTCTCTTGAACCATTCGAGAGAAGGAGAGTTTCCGGATACCGTAAGTCCATTGATGTTCAGTATCGAAAGAGATAAAGTTGCATCCTTGACGACTTGTGAATCAAGAGATGAGGGTGTTGCATAAGCCACGGACTGCTGAATTAACAAGACAATTCCGACAGCAAATCCGCTAAATATTGATCTATTTTTTAAATTTTTTAAATGCATTTACACTTACTCCTTATCCCCAATAAAGCGAGACACCTAACAAATTAATTAAGCGAAGTAAACAATTTCGAGTGTATTTACCTAAAATTATTAAATTAATTAACTGTATCAAAAACAAATCTCGTGAGCGAATAGAGGCAACTAGAGTTCTCGTTCAAGTAGGGCAAATAACAGACGAATCGCGGTAATGTCGCCCGAAAGACATAACTTATATACTCCAGGCCGCCTCGAATAAACTTCTTCCTTTGTCAGTTCAAGAAGTTGTAGCTCTGAGAACTGGGGCCGGAATTGCTTGAGCGCATACTTGAAGAAGGGAAAGACATCGTCTTCGGAAACTACCTTACACAAAGAAGAAAGAGAAGATTCTGAATGATCCGGAGTTTGACTCTGCTCCCATCCGAATATCATTTGTGAAAGATAATGGGGCAGCTCCTTTGAAATCACTTGATCCACTATCTCGACATAGGCATTCAAACTATTAGATAGGCCTTGAAACCCGGCCTTTTGGGAAAGCAAACTACCTGACATGGCCGTTTCCTGCCCATAAATAGAGCTAAGGGAACTGCCGATACCCTTATTTTGAACTAACTTGAATATAACAAATCCCAATAACGGACCTGTCTCAACTTTTATTTCATATACTGGAAGACCATCCAACCTTCCATAGTTCGTGAGGGTGGGTTCAAATTTCTTCAAATCCCCCAATAGAGTTGCGATCTTTCCCGAAATTGGCCAATGCAGCATCCAGCCAATTGGGTCCCGTTCCTTTAAATTCTTCAAAAGAACCTTGTCTGAACCGATTCTTCGAAAGATTGTATTTGTTTCGCTCAGCTTGAAATATGCAGGAGCATCTAAATGCTTCATAATCTCAGAGATTAATTCGTCGGGAATATTTAAAAACCTAGATTCTGGTATTTTCTTCTCTTCTGTGACCTGTTCGGATTCTAGAAGCCCTACTCTTGCAAACGTATTAGGTCCGCATAGCAAAGATCCACAAAATACCCCGAGGACGATGAGTTTAATAAAACGCAAACTTGGCACAAAAGCTTTCGATTGCTTCGTATTTAATATTTTCATGGATACAGTGCCTATATCAATGATTACACGATGCGTCAACCAGATCACTCCCGGACTTCGTCACCGTCCGATGCAAGCAATTGAAATCATTGAATTCTGATTTTTTTCTGTTCCACATGTAACTACTCACCTTTGTTAAAATCGGCTACCTGATGCCAAATTTCTGGGAGGCTAG
>JBDSKY010000377.1:0-4833 GCA_039916675.1 Bdellovibrionia bacterium | reverse complement strand
GGCAGAATCCCAAAAATTTCCGTGGAGCCCAGAGCTATTCCCTTCCGTATTGCTTACCAATGGTGGAATTCTAGCTGCAGCTCGTGAATCTCTGCAGAGTGGATCTTCAGCGGCGCTAGTAAGTGGATTTCACCATTCAAGCAAAAATCAGGGAGAAGGTTTCTGCACATTTAATGGTCTCATAGTAGCGTTAGATAAACTCAAAAGTGAAAATAAAATCGGGCGCGCGGCGATCTTAGATATGGACCTCCATTACGGCAATGGCACTGCACAGCTCGCAACTACGCGTCCTTGGCTGATCGCCCTTTCGCTCTACGGAAATGATTATTTAGAGAATACTCCTTACCGCGATGTAACGGTCCTCAAGCATCAAGACGGCACTAATCATAAGTCAGCTGCGCTTCCTGCAGGATGTGACGGCAAGACCCAACTTCAGATCATGGAAAAAAATCTTCCACTGCTCCTGGCAGACGGTAAGCCCGATCTCATACTCTATCAAGCAGGAGCGGACCCGTATTTTGAAGATCCTTACTCTCCTTTATCCCTGAATCACGAGGATCTCAAAGACCGTGATCGCCGCGTTTTCCAATTTACGCGAGAACATAAAATTCCAATCGCATGGGTCTTAGCGGGGGGATACACGCAAGACATTTCGAAAATTGTAAAAGTTCACGTTAACACTTTCCAAGCTTGGAAAGAGGTTTACCTTGTTACGTAAAAACTTAGGCCCGATTCAGATCCAACTTATTTCCTTAGGCGGGATAATTGGATCTGGCTACTTTCTAGGAGTAGGGCCCATTCTGAAGCAAAATGGTGCTTCGACTCTGCTGGCGTTCTTGTTGGGAGGCCTAATTGTCTGGCTAGTTTCCATGGCCATGAGTGAACTCTGCGTTGGAATGAAACGAGAAGGTAGTTTTGTCTCCCAATCTCGTGAACTATTGGGACGTCCATGGGCAGCTGGTGTGGGTTGGTCCTATTGGTTCAACTGGTGTGCTTATATTCCAAGCGAAATGTTAGCCGGTGGAATGATTCTCCACGAGTTTTATCCAAACACTTCTGTCATTACATGGGCCGCCCTCTTCGCCATGATTATCACTGCTGTCAATCTTCTTAATGTAAAATACTTCGGCCATGTTGAATCTGGACTCTCTCTCTTAAAAATCAGCGCGATGGGAGTCTTTACTGCCATCGGTGGATTAATCTGGCTGGGCGTAATAGGGCAAGAGCCCACGCCCGCACTCCTCACTCCTTTCATAGGCCCGCTTCCCCAATCTGCCCTTGCCAATGTAGAGCCGATACTTCCAGGAGGCGCCTTCGCTTTTCTCATCACCATGGTGCTGGTACTAGTCAACTTTCAAGGTACTGAACTGATCGCCCTTTCCGCGGCAGAATCTAAAAATCCTGAAAAAGATATTCCTCGCGCCACGCGCAACGTGGCCCTTAGAATTGTGCTGCTCTACATGCTGCCCATCACTGTCCTAATTTTAATTTTCCCGCTTCAAGAAGCAACTGCCGATCATTCGGCTTTCGCAGCAGCGTTGTCTCGATACGGATTCAGCAATTGGGCACTCGTTCTTCAATGGGTGATTATTACCGCCGCCTTAAGCTGCTCAAATTCAGGTCTCTATGGAGCCGTTCGTTCGCTCTACGGTTTGGGTAAGGAAGGTTTAGCTCCGCCCTGGGTATCTAAAGTAAATGCAGAAGGAGTGCCTGCTTACGCAACTTGGATGACAATCGGTGTGTGCTGGGCGTTCCTGCCGCTCTACTACTTTTTTGAAAATTCCACCTTCTACACCTGGCTCCTGAGTGTTTCAGGTTTCACAGGTGCGCTTTGCTGGATCTCCATTACTTTTTGCCAAATCCAAATGCGAAAGAAAATGAAGCAAGAAGGAGTATCCGTGAAAACGCTTGCCTACTGGATGCCAGGCTTCCCCTATTTAAGCTGGTTGTCTCTAGGGCTGCAGTTAATGTGTTTAGTTTTTCTGGCCTTCCACCCGACACTACGAAGCTCATTGATATTGGGCATTCCGGCTTTTGCAGTGCCTGCAATCTTTTGCTGGGCTAAGGACCGAAAACAACAATCCGCAGAAAAAGTTATAAAGATTGGGAAGAAACGGACACCCTCCTCCGGTACACCTGGGCGTAGTGGAGTTGGTGGGAACGAGAGTGGCAGCGAAGATTATGACGATACTATGGCTGCTCGGGGAGCCATTTCAAATGGCGAAACAGTCATTCATCCCTAATCACGTACTAAATATAAATCCCTTAAATTACCCAGCAAACGAACATTACCCACATTTAAAGGCACAATCGTGGGCTCAGGAATAAACGATCCCGATGATGCGCCATTCTCGATCAATACTTTGACAACTTCAAAGTGCTTAGATTTTGTCGCATATTGAAGAGCTGTGAGGCCCATCTCATCTTCAGCATTCATATCAGCCCCATGCTCCAGCAAAAACTGAACAATTATTTCACTTCCAATGCCAGCGGCACTATGAAGAGGGGTAGCTCCCTTATTATCAGAACTTAATACATTAGCACCGTACTGAACCAACATCTTCACCACGCCGAAGGTTCTCATAGTTATTGCTTCTTGTAGCGGTAGACGTCCTTGAGCGCGAGGATTGGATTCATTCAAAAGTTCCTTGCCAAACTTCTCAATCAGAAGCCGGATCAAAGACAAATATTCATTTTGAATACAGCGCGTGAGAAATTCTCGTTTACTTTCAGGTCCAGAAGAAAGACGATTTAAAAAAACCTGGATAAATTCTTTAAAACTTTCATCTCCATTGCTCGCAAGGAGTTCAACAACCTGACTTCGATGATAAGCTTCACTAGACATCTGTGCAATTAACCTAAGGGTAAGTGGATAAAGCCGACTCCAGTGTCTAGGGAGAATATTTTCGACCACTATTAATTTTTCAGCTTCCCTTGAAAAAGAAAAAGTCCATAGTGGAATTTGATAATCCCCTTGAGGATAACCAGCACAACTTAGCTCTGATATTATTTTATCTACATTACTGGGAAACACAAACCAAGAAAGTGTCGACAAGGCAAGACTGGCCTGCAATTCGTGCAGTGGGCGCTCTTTAAAATAGAACACTTTCGCGCTAATCATAGCGATTCTCTCACCTAGAGCTTGTCGCCAATTGTCGCTCGAGACCTCCATTACAGGTTTAATAAAAAAATGCCCCAAGTCAAAACTCCATGTAAAGGAGGGCAAGCCATTTACCAAAAACTTAATTGTGATTTCAATATTTTTCTCATTTAATGACGACTTCTCATCGTTCGCTATTTCCCAATCAAGTTCAAAATCAGGTCGCGAGAAAAAATTAACCACACGGTTCAACCGCTCTACTCTATCTAACATTTCGAAAGTCGGATCATTCGAGAATATTAAGCGCCCAAATACGGACATCGTGCTGTCAAAACCGCCTGAAATATTGCAGAAACGTTTGTCCAGAGGTGCATCCTCAGGCTGCAAGTAAACGACATTTGCAAGATTTGAAACTACCTCAGACCATTCACTGTGGATCTGGCTGGAACCTAACATACTCAGCCCGAAATTTTTTTCGTAAAAACTAAGCAGCTTCGCATCCAGCACCAGATTTTCATTCATGGCGCGCTCTTTCAACCGTTCGATGTCTATCTTCTGAGATACAGTATTTTTTAATACGATATTAAAGAAATTTCGGATAGAGGTTTCCGCACAATCGGAAAACTCTTCTTCTTTACCCTTCCCAAAGTAGGAAACATCACCGTAGGAAACAATGGTAGGCAGGAAATTCTCCCAAACCAAGAATGAATATCCTACAAAAGCCGCTAACTCAGGATTCAGTAAGAATTCAGCTGGACTGGATTCCTCAATCCGCTCTCCCAATTTAATTTTTCCAACTGCTTTATAATAATCTTGAACTGAATAATTAGATTCAATCCAAGCGAATCTTTTTTCAGGATTATCGATTAACAATATTCCTTCATCCGTCAAAAGATGAGGAGCTTGCTTAAAGAGCTCCAAGAATTCCTCTTTTTCATCTTTAGCTTTCGACCAGAAAAAAGAAAGAAGTACATGCTCTGGGAAATAAAGAGGATAGACTCGCTGAGAGCCGGAACTCTCCTGAATTGCCGCAAGTAAAACACTTACAAATTCCCGCGTTTTTTTTCTAAAAATCTGCCGTTCTTTTCTCGTAAGTTGCTTGCCAATTGGACTGCCTTCATCAAGGCCCAACAGTTGGTGGATTCGAGAGCTTAGGCGCGATTCCAAAGAACCATCAATTCCCGTGATTGTGCTTTCGGGAAGATTCTCAGGGTCAGTGGCCAGCTCGGCCAAAATTGCTCCGATAGCTTTAGTATCTAGACGTGATGCCAGGTTAGACGGTAAACGGGACACACCAAAATTTGCCTGATCTACAGTATAAAACAACGATCGGATCAATTTTACAACGGCATCGTCATCTGGGCCGTTTTTATATAAATTTTCGATTATACCTTTTTTTAGTAAACTAAATCCATAGACCGGTGACAGCTGTTGGTAACTCGGACGAAGCAAACCGTGCACACCTTTAAGCTTTGTGTGATCAATATCGGCAAAAACATGGATGGGAGCTAAAAAAAGACTACAAATGAGTAATCTTTTTACGCATTTCTTATAAAAAAGCATGTGATCAAATAACAAGGTTAACACACTGTGTCAATAAATTAAATCCCGGACTTCGTCACCGTCCGATGCAAGCAATTGAAATCATTGAATTCTGATTTTTTTCTGTTCCACATGTAACTACTCACCTTTGTTAAAATCGGCTACCTGATGCCAAATTTCTGGGAGGCTAG